>NZ_JAUBSF010000053.1:0-47079 GCF_036704615.1 Microcoleus sp. K4-B3 | reverse complement strand
GACTAATTATGAAATGGAACCGAAAGATAAAAAATAAAGGCAACTTAGTTAATGCAGTTTAGATGTTTAACAGCTTACCTCGCTTGTGCGATATAATAGAGCAACGTATCACAGTCAATCATTAGCTAAAAGTTAGCATATGCAAGCAATTCTTTTAAGCCGTAAAGAAGTTGCTCAACGCGCAGAGCAACTATACGAAAGTAGCATCCGCCAAGAAGTAGAAATTGAATAAAATATTGGCAAAATGGTCATCATTGACATTGAGACAGGTGACTACAGAGTTGATGCAAATGGCTTACGCGCTGCTGACTTCTTGAGCGAGAAACATCCCCATGCCCGACTCTTCGGTATCAAAATTGGGTACAACGTTGCTGCTGCTTTTGGTGGTGGTGTCATGGAGCGTGTAGTCAAGTGATTTCAGGTATTGTGACTGACGGACACGCGATTGTTACCATCCCATTTCGGATTCCAAATCGCGCTGATTTCCCGATTGAATTCGTCATAGACACAGGATTTACAGACGAGCTTTGTTTGCCACCTGAAGCAGTGGCATTGCTGAATCTTCCTTTCAGATACGATATGCGTGCGAATTTGGCAGATAACAGCTCAGTGATGCTACCTCTTCATAAAGCAATTATTATTTGAAATGGAGAGGAGCGAGAAGCTCGCGTGTTTGCGACAGGACGGCGACCCCTAGTGGGAACTGCTTTGTTAGAAAGCCATGAGCTTACGATCCAGTTTACAGAAGGTGGGTTGGTAACTATCGATGAATTGTAATCGCTGTTTCCTCTCGATAGACAATTTACCAACTTAAAAACCTTTACAAAAATCGGTCACTTTTTCTCACCGACAGGGCGATCGGGTTTTGGTTATAATGCAGACAAGTAACGATCGAACGACACAACTATTCTGAGAATAGACTTATGAGCCCTCAAGTCGAATTTAAAGTTTCTGCCCCACCATTTCGTTGGGATCAAGCTGGTGGCATCCGCATTGGTGACAGTCGCGTTACCCTCGATAGCTTGTTAGCGGCATACCATCATGGTTCTACACCTGAAGAAATTGCGGTTCAGTATTCTGTTCTCGATTTAGAGGAAATATACGCAGCAATCGCTTACTATCTCAGCCACCGTCAGGAAATAGATAACTACTTAGAGCAACGCCGCCGGAAAGCTCAACAACAGCACAGTCAATTTGTGCAGCAGTATAACTTAGCTAATCTCAGGCAGCGCTTGAGCGATCGCGATCGGACTCTAGGAGAATTCACAGCCAATGCGTCTATTAACTGATGAGAACTTCAACGGTTCGATATTACGAGGCTTAATCAGACGCTTACCAGACTTAGATGTTGTTCGCATTCAGGATATAGGTTTAATCCACGCAGACGATCCCGCTATCTTAGAATGGGCAGCCAATGAGGCGCGCATTTTGCTTACCCATGATGTGGCGACAATTACCGACCACGCCTACGAACGAATTCAAAACGGGTTGCCCATGCCCGGAGTTGTTGAAGTTATTGCAACGGCTTCGATCGGGCAGGTCATTGATGACTTGTATTTATTCGTTTGTTGCAGTCAGCCCGACGAATATGAAGGCCAGATTCTTTTCATTCCCTTTCCTTAATTCCTACACCATAAATTGTCTAAATCCCGTTAAAGCAGCCGCCGCGCTTGTAAAATCTGTTGTTGCCATTGCTCAAAAGTGTGCATTTTTGAGTTATCATCTTTCTCAACGATCGCCCTTATTTGCTCCATCAGCTCGATCGCCAGCGGTACGCCAAGCTGCAATTGTTCCAAAACCTCCCGTTGAGCAAAAACGGTTTCCGGTGTTCCTTCTAAAATCAATTTTCCCCGATCCATTACAAACACCCAATCAGCCCAGCGGTAGATGAAATCGAGGTCGTGACTTGCTAAAAGGATGGTGGTTCCGGCGCTGTGAATTTGTTGGAGTAAACCGATCAGTTGTCGGGTGTGGCGCGGGTCGAGATAGGCGGTAGGTTCATCTAGCAGCAGCAGTTTGGGCTTGAGAACCATGATATCGGCGATCGACACCCGCTTTTTCTGCCCCAAACTGAGATTGTGAATTGGTTCGCGGGCGAGTTCGCTTAGATCGAATTGCTCGATCGCCTCTTGCACCCTTGTCGCAATATCCGGTTCTGTCAAGCCTAAATTGTACAATCCATAGGAAATATCTTCTTCTACCGTCGAAGCTACTAATTGATGTTCGGGATTTTGAAAGACGAGTCCGATTTGTTGGCGCAGTTGCATCAAAGATTTGCGATCGTAGCGAAAGGGCTTACCTTCCCAGCTAATGATTCCCTGTTGCGGTTGATATAAGCCATTTGCTAACAAGAAAAAGGTAGTTTTGCCGCAGCCGTTTTGACCGATCAGCCCGCAGCGTTTCCCGGCGGGGACTTTGAGGTTTAAACCCTGAATTGCCACTCGCGAACCGCAGGGATATGAGTAGGAAGTGCGATCGAATTCGAGAATCCATTGAGACATATTTGTTATTTGTTAATTGTTATTTGTTATTTATTATTTGTTATAATCTTGTTCCCAGACAGAGCCTGGGAGTAAATGCCCGGAGGCTCTGCCTCCAATTACCTATTACCGATGACCGATTACCATTGTATTCGTGTCAACCTTCATCTGATTTAGACAACTGCCAAAGTTGAATTTCATAACACAAATGCTGCTCAAAAAGTTGACCTGCTTCCAATCCTTCAACCACCAGCTTCTTGAACCAGCGACGAAATATCCAGCGCAGGAATTTGTGGACGGGCGGAACTGCGATCGCAATTAAATCTGCAACATAGATCATCGTATTCAGTCCATACCTGCGGAAAGTATCGACATATAAATCGATTGTTGGCAAAATATGGGCGGAAATATCCTCAGTTTTTACTAAAGTGAATCCAGCTTGCTTTAATGCTGCATGAAGTTCCGTAACAACATGACAATTAGAGAACATTCCCTCTTTATAATTAGCATCAGATCGCAGCATATCGGCAAGCAAAACGTAACCGCCCTGATTGAGGATTTTGGCGGCACCGTTAGCAATATCAACAGCCGACATATACTGGCTACTTTCGCTAAATAGAATAAGATCGTAGAAATGGGTTGCTTTGAAGTCTTCAAACCTCGTGAGATGGAAGATTGCCCGATCGCCCGTACACTTAAGAAAGCGCTGTTGTTGGAACGGATCGGGTGCGAGCCCTTCGACTGCAAAACCTCGATCGAGCAAATAAGCCGCATTTCCGCCAATCCCACAGCCCACATCGAGTATCGTATGAGTGCCTTTGGGGATAGCATCCAACAGTTTTACAGTATAAGCTTGCTGAGCGAGGCGCAATCGGGCGATCGTTAGTTCGTCAGCCGGCACAGGTAGGGTTTCCCAATAGCCGTAGTGAAGGTAGGGCGAATCTGTCAGGCCCAAATAGTAATTAAGCGCTGCATTTTGGTAGCGAGTTACCTTGGAAATTTCGATTGATTTTGGCTGCGACATTCGGAAAATTTAGTAAGTTTTAGGATTTCGGGCAGAGTTGAAATTCTTCCCAGCGCTTGCATACCTGTTCATAGCACTCAACAGGAGAAATTGCCAAGTTTTGCAACAAATTGATATCAATCTGACCGTTGGCGATCGACAAAAATATAATTGCTTCCTTTGGCTCGTAGCTAGCAATGATAGACAGCAGATTTGAAACAGTGTTCTCCTCTAGTTCTAGTTGTTGCAAATAAGCAGTTGCGTACAATTGGGAAATAAATTGCAGATCGTACTTGATAGTATCTACGCTCCAATTCACAGAGCCGTTAATGGGAGTATTGATTTTGCAAGCAACCAAGCCTCGTCCTCGATGCAAAAAACCATTCCAAGCAGTATGTCCGACCGACAAAATATTCTGATGAATAAACAAGTTTTGCCAGTAGCCAAAACTACCCTGCCAAACACTATCTTCAACTCGCATTTCTTTTCATTTCCCTTAAAATAAGATACCCTTCAGAACACAAATCGAATTACCTCAGCGTTCATCTGTGTGTATCGGCAGATATCTGCGGTTAAAAAATCCCAATCCAATAATAAAAAAAATAATAAACTCACCATCATCCATACCTCGCAGATGAAATACAACAGGTAAACAAATCGGCGGGCATTCTGACTCAGAGAAGCAAAAATCTCCTTACAGTTGCGGGACAGCGCCGGATTCGCACCGAACTTTCCCCCTTACGTCTGATGGCTGTTCTCCATCAGAGCCGATCGATATACGGGAATATTACCACTATTTGGAACATTTGACAAAAAACCGTCCGCCTATTCACCAAACTCAATATTTTCATACAAATCGGCAAGCGAAATCTCCACAGGAATAGAGGTTAAAGTCAGCCGATCGCCCATACAGCTATATTCCGAAAAAATCCACTTATTCGCATCAGTTTTAGAATATTGCTCCACCCGTAGCCGATATTGGTCGATTAATAAATACTCCTGAAAACTAGGAATAGTGCGATAAGCAGCAAACTTTTCATCTCGATCGTAAGCTCTGGTACCTTTAGACAGCACCTCAGCAATGAGCAGCGGATTCGTAATTGTATCCGTCCGTCCAGATTGCAGATCTATCGGGCGCGCTACCACCATCACATCCGGGTAAGTATAATTATTAAGCTGCGGAACCCAAAGCCGCTGATCCGATGCAAAAATACTGTAAGGTTTACCCTTGAGACTCACCCTCAAAATAGCATTTAAGATGCTTGTAATTTCATTATGATTCGGTGCGCCACCAGCCATCAGAACAATCTCCCCATTGATAAATTCATGCCGCTCCTGAGAATTGATTTCCAATTCTAGATATTCCTCAGCCGTGTAAGTTTTGGTTTCAACTGGCGCGATCATATACAACGCTCTCCTTTAATCTACTCATTTTAGTTTATCTTAAAAATTTGGCTAATTCAACAGAAAAGTAGATTTTAATCATGCTAATAAACAGGCTTTCCGGCCTGTTCCACAAAGAGGGAATTTTATTGTGGGGCGGGTATCCTGCCCGCCCCTGAAAGGCTGATTGAGAATGTGCAAGATGTGAGTGCGATCGCACTTAACAAACTTACCGCAACGGGACAAAGTTATAGCCAGTGCTTCCTCCTTGTTTAACTTGCACTAAAATCGGCTTACCAGCCCGATCGCCCGTGGGTAAAAACTTCACATCCTCGCTTGCTCCTGCTGTCGAAAAACTCGCATTTCTGAGCGCTTGTTGCAACCCTTCTCGTGTATTGCTTTGCCGCAAGCCAGCGATGACAGCTTGAGTCGCGTCAAAAGTCGTTGCGGTTCGCCAATTCACAATTCCTCCCCAAAGCTGGCGGGCATTTTCTGGGAAACGGCTACCGGGATTAGTTTCAGGATGCCAGGGAACGGGCAAAACAAGCCCGTCAACGTCTTTTTGTCCGTCTTTTAAAGTTTGAAAGGTGTAGAGCGTAGTGCTGCCGTAGAGTGGCAATTTGCCTCGATTGATGCGAGCCAGAGAGATGGCACGGTCAATGCGATCGACGTGGGGTGCTACCATCAATCCTTGTGCACCTTTGCTGACAGCATCGGCGAGGGCTTTGTCGGGATTAAAAGATGGTAACGAAAAGTCGCAAACAGTGGGAACTAATTTGCCACCAGCAGCAGTAAGAGAGGCAACAAATTCATCTTTAAATGATATGTTATCAGGTGCTTGGGAGTCGTAACAAACCGCTATATTAGTTTGGCGTTCTGTTTTAACTGCATATTCTGCTAAGGGAGCAGCCATTAAGCTAATATTGGGTACTGTCCGAAAGATGTAGCTGCCAAATCCTGATAGATTATTTGCAAAGCTAGTCGGTGTCACCATTACCAGTTTTTCTTGCTGATATATCGGAGCAGCTTCGAGAGATGCGTTGCTAGCATTGTGTCCAATTACTGCTAGTATGTTTTGCTCCTTTGTTAATGCTTTGGCAACTTCTCTGACCACTTCGGGACTGTTGTCATCGTTGACAATTTCTACTTGCAGTTTTGCCCCATTGATGCCACCGCTAGTATTGATTTCATCCTGAGCTTGGGCGACACCCCGGAGGATTTCTTGGGCGACATTGGGGTTGCTACCAATGGGAACGCTGACAGCAATTTTTAAGGAAGAACCATTGCTGGCTTTGGCATTATTCAAATAGATAATGGTTTCCGGGTCGTTGCGATTTTGTTGCAGCGATTTCTGAAAATATTGGGCTGCAGCTTGGTAATTTCCCTCAGCAAAAGCTTGAACTCCTGCTTGTTTCTCGGGCGTTGTTTGGGATGTCAGCAATATCTGATTTCCTAAACTGATACGATTGGCGATCGCTCCCGATGCGCTCGTTGCCGGTGTAGATGTAGATGTAGGTGTATTTGAAGTTTTGGCTTTCAATAAACCGGGAAGGAACTTGTAGGCGCCAAACCCAATTAAGCCGAGGGCAATAATAAAAACAATGGGTGGCGGACTGTTTCTTTTGTTAGTATCTTGATACATGATTTTTTCTCCTTATTTTGATAGTGTTTGGAGGCCGAACCTCTGGGTAAGTATTCCCAGCAGAACCTGAGAAGAGAAAATTCCATCTAAACCTCACTTTCCAAGAAGTCCCCAATAGAGCAGGCCCCAAAGTTGGAAAACCTGCTTTGCTTCCTCGTCATAGCCTTTAGTTTTGAAAATAGCCTCTGCCTGTTTTAGGTGGCTTATTGCTTGTTGTTTGTTTTTTGTTTGGTCTTGGTTAAGCAAAGCCGATGCCAAGCTGATGTGAGCATCAGCATCATTGGAGTCACTTCTAATTGCAGTTTCCCAGTGGACAATCTCCTCCTCTATAGTCTCCCATTGAAGTTCTTCGCTAGAATTTTGTTGTCTGGGAAAGCCTTCAAGACCGTAATTTTTGATATTCAGAAATGTCGCAATGACTTCGGCTTTTTTATGCTTGTCTCCCAAACCAGTGCTGAAGTATGAAGTTAAAGGCACAGACCGCTTGCCTGACTCCAGCACCAGACATACACGATACTTGATACTCTCACTATCCTCAATCTTCTGTATTTCCACACCTGAAATATCTTGAATCAGGTGTTTGACCACTTTGGTTTTGAAAATGAGTGGTTGTTCCCACTTGAAAGTCAGATGACCGAGATTTTTATCAAATGTAACGATCTCAATCTGTGAGAATATCACCAACATCAAACCAATTACAGCAAATAAATAAAGGAAAACACTGCCGGAATACCAACCAAAAGGCAAACCAAATGCCAAAAAACTACCCCCAACGAATAGATTCATCCAAAATGCCGCCGTCTCTCGCAGTTCCAGCTTGTCTGATGTTTGTTTCATGATTTTATATTTAATCAATTTCAAGGTAATGTTATTAACATAATCAAACAAGCCCAAGTGAAAGTCAATTCATTAAATTCATTAATTAAGTTCATAAAAGTCATATTTGTAATAGCTGTTGTAAAAAGTGCGATCGCCCTTATTCAAATCCTGCCCGCTAAACTAACGAGAATACGAAAATTATCAACAATAGTCCTGGACGCGCGGGTAGTCAGAAACCGGGTTTTTGGCGAGAATACTTGGTTACAACCCGCAGATTCAGTAAAAACCCGGTTTCTTTGCTTGTGATGCGTAACTCCCCTTGATATTAACCGCCACCGCCACCGCCACCACCACCGCCACCACCGCCACCGCCACCACCGCCACCACCACCGCTGTCATTGCTAATGACTGGAATTACTGCTTCGTACTCGTTATGGTAAGAGCAGTGTCCACAGTGGTGGGTAACTTGCTGCTTTCCTGAACGGCTAGTAGTTGCAGGAATCAAAACTTTATAAGTTCGTTTGAGATTGAACGTTTTACACTCAGGGCAGCGTCGATTTGCAATGGATGTGATAATTCCTAAAGCTGGAAAAAGTCCGAACAACATTAGAAAAAAAATGGGTCCTAGGTCTATGGAAAAGCCTTCTTCTCCCGGAGAAGATTGAGATTGGTTGCCACTTTGTTGCCAACCAGGTTGAGGTATATTCAGAATTGCCTGGGGAAATGCGATTTGTACTTCTAATTCTTGTTGGGGTTGAATAGGCTGACTTGCCACAAACTCAAATGTTTTAGGATCTACTTGACGCGGAACTGCGGCTGTACCAAAATTCGTAAACGAGAGAACTTTCCCTGACAAAGCTTCTGGTAATTGCACCGTAACTTTTCCCCTATTAATCGGAGCTTTGCGACCCGCTGCAATGGCTTTCCAATAAACTAGAGTATTCTCACCATCTACCTGCAATCCGCCTAGCACGCGATATTTGATGACAAAAGTATGTGATTCTGGCGCTTTTAATTGATGTTGCCAACGAATCCAAAGTTCATTGTTTTCAATCCCCGTGCTACTCGGAATTATTTGATTATTTTCGGTAACGGTCACATCTTTAATTTCATCTACCTTACCTAAAGGAATATAGCGATATCGTTCAGTGTTGTAGTCGGCTGCGAAGACATATTTTTGCTTTTCCGTAACTAACATATCTCCGTTGGTCTGAACGTCGATTGTGACGTTGATGTTATCCCAGTAAAACGGTAGTTGTTGGGCCCGTGTCTGAGTGACTGTGACCAGAAAGACGGTCAAGGAGGTCATTAAGAAACAAAGTATTTTTTTGAACGGCCATTTGTTCATAATATAATTCCTACAAGAAATCTATTGATGACAATCATTCAATAGATTTCTTGTAAGGTCAATTCATAAAAGTCATTACTTTAGTTCATAAAAGTCATATTGATAAAATGAAGCTTGGGATGGGCTTCGAGCTTGGACGGGCTAGAAGCCCATCCCACAATTTATTTAGAATTGCTAAGGTGGTACACATCTAATTTTGACAATCCTATTGACTGGTTCCTAGGCTCTGCCTGGGAACCGATTTCCAGAGGCTCTGCCTCGCGTGGCGAATGGGAAATTGGAGGCAGAGCCTGCGGTTCTGCCTTACCAGGCAGAGCCTGGGAACGAGTAATTTAATGTTTAAATAGCACGTTTAACAAAGTTAAAATTGTACACCCAAACACGGCTTCAAATATATATCTTCGCGAAGGTTTATAAGGGTAAGAATTCCAAACGCGCAGTTCTCCATTAAAGCCGCGCGAGGCTAAACTCAACGAAACTTGACGGTAGCTTTCCAAAGTTCGCTGAAGCAATTGCCCGATTAAAATGCTTAAACTGCGCATTCCCAGTTTCCAAGTGCGGTAGCCACAGCGCGAGTTTTGTGCTATCCAAAGTTCATCGGCGATCGCCAATAAGCTAAAAATAAACCGATACATTAGTAATAGCAGTTCTGTGACTAACTCTGGACACCGTAATTGTCTGAGAATTTGCAAGGTTTCGGTAAATGGAACCGTCAAGAGGATGAAATACATACAACTTGTCGATGCGAAGGCGCGAACAAATAGCAAGCTCACTTGGTATATTCCGGTGCGGCTCACATACAGATAAAAAGTGCCGATGCTAATGCCCCAACCTTGCCAGATATCCCAGTGAATTGCGGGGATACGATCGCCCGCAACCGCACCCATCGCCAAAGCAGGCAAACTTGTCAGCAAAAACATCAACGGTAGCGACAGCAACCGCAAATACAGTTTCCCCGGAATGCCCGCATAGACGACGATCCAGACTGCCAACCAAAGGGCGATCGACAATTGGACGATCGCCCCAGAAACTAGAGACAGAATTAAAAGGGCGATCGCAAATGATAACTTGTGAGCTGGCGGCAACCCGCGCAAGCGATTGGTATAAGCCAGACTATCAATCTGATGGTTCATTCCGACGATTTACGATCGGACTGCTGCCGAGATTGCGATCGGCCTTTATACAACCCAATGACGTACCCCACTACGCCAGCCCCCATCGCCGCTTGAGACGCAAACAATAGACTTGAAATTTCTCCGCTAGCCGGCTCAAACAAGTGATTGAACCAAGGTTTATAACCCGGTTGAATTTCCGTAATTGCTTTCTTAGCTTGGTCATCGGAACCCCCGTATTTACCCCGCACAAAAACTAAAGGAAACGCTGCCAGAACAATCACAGCACCAGCCAACAGCCAATTTTGCCGCGAAGTAGATTGGTGATTTTTTGTAGGTTTTTGATTCACCGCTTATGACTCCTGTCTCAATAATTTCAAAGTTTCTAACTCCGGCTTCCCGTAAGAATGCAGCCAATTCCAGACCAATAGAGTCAGCAATCCCTCACTGATGGCTAGGGGTACTTGAGTGATAGCAAAGATGCCAGCAAACTTGAGAAACGAAGCCATAAAACCGCCACTGGCTGCCGGAAAAGCTAACGCTAATTGAATCGAAGTCGTCACATAAGTCAGCAAATCTGCCAAAGCCGCAGCACAAAAAATTGCCGCCCGCTGGCTACCAGTTCGCAACAGCAATTGATAGATAAAATAGGCAGCGAAAGGGCCGACAATCGCCATCGAAAACATATTCGCTCCCAGCGTTGTCAAGCCACCATGTGCTAACAGTAACGTTTGAAACAACAGGACTAAAGCCCCCAGTACAGCCATCACCGAAGGGCCGAACAAAATTGCACCCAAACCGGTACCCGTCGGGTGAGAACAACTCCCCGTTACCGAGGGAATTTTTAAAGCAGAAAGCACAAAAGTAAACGCACCCGCCAAAGCAAGCAATAGTTTAAGTTCCGGGTGTTCTTTTGTAATGCGAGTAATTGAGCGCAAACCTACTGCAAAAAAAGGCAACGCCACCATCCACCAAAATGCAGCCCATTGCACCGGCAAAAAACCTTCCGAAATGTGCATAGCTGCAGCGGGCGTTGCCGATCCCAGGACAATATAACAACTCAAGCCAGCCATCAATCCCAAGCTGACCAATTTCCGATTTCTGGCCTTCACGCTGAACCTCGCAGATGAGACTATGTAAATTAACACATCGGCGGGCATCCTGACTCAGAAAGCGACATGACTTTCATTACAGTTGCGGGACAGCGCCGGACTTGCACCGAACTTTCCCCGTTTCCTCTAACGGCTGCTCCCCATTAGAACCGACTGGTTAGACATAGTTTAGTCGATCGCGTAAGTCTCAGCAAATCTTTTACAAAAATTCATTCAGATTAACTCAGTCGAGATTACCTATCTTCTTCGTTCTATTCTTTCTCTTCCTTCGCGTCATAAGCGACGAAAGCGGTTTCTTAAATAAATATTCTTTTAGTATTTATAAAGTAGTTTGTAGCCCGATAAACAAGTATCGCAAAACAAGTAAACGCTATAATCTTAGTGAGTTTTGAGGAAAGCCGCCATGTTAGATTACAAATTCCCGAGGCACTGGCCCTCAGCCGATGAACTACCAGACTCTGATGAAACGCCTGTGGATAACGAACTGCAAGAATTAATACCAGGATTGCTAAAAGCAATATTGCTCATGCTTTGGGCAGAACGCATGGACTGGTTTTTTGGCATAGATATGGGTATTTATCATCACCCTGACGAACCGCCCATTGTCCCAGATGCTTTCTTAGGTTTAGGAGTAGAAAGGTTTTATGATGAAGAATTGCGTCCCAGTTACGTGCTGTGGGATGAAAATGTTTTGCCGACTTTTGTGCTGGAAGTAGTTTCCCCAACTTATCGTAAGGAATACAGCACAAAGTTGGAGGAATATCAAGCTTTAGGCGTACTTTATTACGTCATTTATTCTTCCCGCCGCCGTCGTAAACCTCATTTGGAAGTACACAAGTTAGTCAATGGGAAGTACGAGTTACAGCCAGGAAATCCAGTTTGGATGCCTGAAATTGGTTTGGGGATTGGTTGTGAAAGGGGAAGTTATTCTGGGGTGACAAGGGAGTGGTTGTATTGGTATGATGCCGATGGAAAACGTTATCTGACTCCTGAAGAACAGGTGAAAGAATCCGCGCAGCGCGCCCAACAGGAATCGCAGCGCGCCCAACAAGAAGCCCAGCGCGCCCAACAGGAATCGCAGCGCGCCGATCGATTGGCTGAACGTTCCGATCGACTAGCTCAGCGATTGCGAGAGTTGGGGATAGATCCTGATAATCTGAGTTGATGGCAATCAAGATCACCAGACTGACCGACTCTAGACGCTCTGAAACCGGGTTTTTCAACCGAGATCGATCGTCCTCAACGGAGGATTTTCTGGAAAAAACCCGGTTGCTGCCTCCAGAAATGTGTGAATTTTTATCGCAAAAATCAGGAAATATCGAGCTAGATTTGGGAAAAACAGAGAGTTGGACGGCAAACATTGAGATCCAGCTCGAAAAGATGAAAATCAGGAGAGGTTATTAAATAATGGTCATGGATCTGCGTTCTTACGATGTCATCTGTTTTGGTGATGAAGTTCCAGGAGTTCTAGCTGTTATCTCTGCCTCTAGAGAATATCTTCGCCGAACAAAGCGTTATCCGCGAATTCTACTGATGTCGAAAGCAAGCTTGCAAGAAGGAATTGGCGGACATTTGGTAAGAGGCGGTCTTGCTTATTTAGATAGAAGTCAGATTAGTGAAGAACTTCAACAATCTTTAAAGTTAGATATGTTTGGTTCACCGGCGACAATCTATAAAGAATTTTTACAAAAATCCGGCGTTAAGGCAATTGCACTTGACCCCCGCAAAGCTAGTGCAGCGCTGAAAGAAATGCTGGTACAAGCTGGGGCAGATCTCCTCAGCAAAGTAGAAATTAAATCAGTTAGTAAAGAAGGTCAAAAAATTGCCAGTATAACCACCTCTCAAGGCGTAGTTTATGCCGGCAAGCAATTTATTGATGCCACTGTCAATGCCGAATTAGCTCAAGCTGCTGGTGTGAGAAAGCTGAAAGGATTTGAAACATTTGGTCTGCCTAACTCAGAACTTCCAGTCACCCTCGTTTTTGAAACCCAAGGACTCAGTGTAAGAGCACTGAAAGAACTCGATTACATTTATCTAAAACGCTTCACAAACCTGGCCGATTCAGAGAGTCAAAAATTTTTGCTGTACGCTGCCGACAAGGATGCCAAACTAGCAGAAGAACTCCGGCGGGAAATGACTGATACTAAAGGCAATCTCAAAACTCTGTGGGCGGGTAACGATTACATCGATGTTCACTCGCCGGCTCTGTCTGTAGCTTACCACTCCTTCAGAGGAAGAAAACTATCTTTTTCTGAAACTGGCATAATTTTAGATGAGGGAAATATAGCAATACTTCCAAATGAAAGACTTTCGTGGAATGCGCTTTTATTCGCAGTCACCGCCAGCGAAGCGGAAGCCTTAGCTAGAAGCGGGAGCAAACCCACGGCTAATATGCAAAGAGAGATGTTATTTGTTACGACTTGGCTGAAGAGTTTGGGGGCTACTTCTGTTACTTATGCCTCAGAGCTTTATATCAGACACGCTGGCAATGTGACGGGAGTTGTAGAACCTTTAACTGGCGCACAAATGCTGTTAGGTGGCGTACCAGCTAGTGAGGCACTGGCAACATTTAGCTATCATTTTGATGTACGGGGAGGCATCCAGGGTATTCGCGATAAAGCAACTCGTCTAGGATGGTTGAAAAGTCTGAGTTTTAAACACCCTATCTTTAATGTTGGCATCCGCCACGCATTAATTAAAAACGTTCCTAACCTGGCAGTGGTCAGTCCGTGTTCTGGATTTGAAGGGTTTGCCTGTTCTGTCGGTAGAATTGTTGAATTCAACGCCGCAGTTGGTCAGGGTGTGGGTATCGCTGCGGTTAATGCCATTCTAAATAACAAAAATATAGCCGATGTATCTAACCGAGAAGTGAGACAAGTTCTCGCCCAAACAGGCCAGTTACCTAAAATTTTTGGAGCTCCAAATAATGGTGATGCAATGCTATTGGCGCAATTCGAGACTCTTGCCAGTTCGGATGCTATTGCGTAATAACAATTTCAATAAACAATGCAATAGTAGGTTTTGCCAGTGGAACGAAACCCTACACAAAAGTTTTTAGCCAGAAATGAATGAAATTGGTATTAGTATCAAATCCGGTAGCATCGGAATTAATATTACCCACAGCTTTCGAGACGGCGCCGTGCCCTTTCCTGACAATTAATCCGGGTAGGGAAACGGCACTGCCGTTTCCTCTATATTATCTCGCTCGTGCAACCGGAAACGATATAATATTAGGTCCCCTCGAACGACAATAATCACGTTGGTTTGTAGTGAGGAATTTCATCCTCATAAAATTCTGAGAACTTCCATCGTCACTACAAACCTATAACGGTGATATTACCGCAAATTATATAATATCTCGATCGCCTGCACTGAATTATTGTGCTGCGCCCCACTAATCTGTTAACAACTTTTCAACTTGAGACTTCGCTTGATTTTTCCAGCTTGCTTTCCCGCACAAACAAGAAAAGCGGGAAAGCACATGAAAACGAAACAAGCACACCCAGAAGTATGTACAGCCCTACAAAACTTATATCCAATCGTTTTGACTCAGCGTACATCCAAGTGCTTCCTGCTACAGTTGCGATCGACAAATCTAAACTTACCGATTTCGCAGCAAGATTACCCGAACTCTCGTTTACAAAGTCGAGCAAGCCAGCATTGCTAAAAAACTGCAAATTATAGTACCAAGGCAGCACAAGCCCCAGAATTGATAGGATGAGATAAATGATTCGCTTAACGCTCATAATTACCCGACCTGTTCTTCGATCGACTGTATTACCCTAGTCGCTAACAACCAATCCTTACTTTTTCTGCGGGCACTTCGGATGAATCCCCCCCTGCAAACAAATGTAAGCAATTTGACTTTTATCTAAATTCTTAGCCTCCGCAAAATCAACTCCTAGGAATCGACCCGATTTACTCCCGGTCGGACTTTGAATAAATTGCTCCGAAGCTGGCTTGCCCAGAAACACAGCGCCTTTAAAATTCGCTCCCGCTAAATTCGCGCCCCTAAAATCAACCGAACTTACCTCCGCATTCCGAAAATTCGCATCTTGCAACCGAGCATCTCTTAAATTCACGTTGGCGAGTTTAGTCGAACTCAAATCGGCATTTTGTAAGTTCGCGCCGCTCAAATCAGCACCGGACAAATCAGCACCTTGCCATTCCGATTTAGACAAATTTGTCAAGGACAACTGAGCGCCTTGAGCCTTCACTTTGCCCAAACGTGCACCTGACAAATCCGCTCCAGACAAATTCGCGCTTCCTATATCTGCACCAGTAAAAATTGCATTTTTTAACTGTGCTTGCTGCAAATTTGCTCCAATTAAAATAGCACTGCTGAAATTAGCTGAGTTCAAATTGCCGCTTGACAAATTAGCTTTGTTCAGGACAGCGCGCACAAAAGTAGTCCGGTTCATTACAGCACTGTTCAAAGACGCCCCGGTCAAATTTACTCCTTCCAAATTAGCGCCGCTCAAGTCAGAAACCCAATCGTCAAATGTAGCCGGACGCCTGTCTTCGCCGGTGCCGTAAAAGCGAGAACCCTGAAAGCTGGCATTGGTTAAATTGGTATTTCTCAACTTAATTCCCGACAAGTCAACTTTGTTTAAAACTAAAGTAAACTGAGACGGGCCTGCGGGACTTTGAGCTAAATCCGTGCGGCTCAGATCCGCGCCGTTGAGCTGGCTGCTATACACTGTGAGAATTTTGCCGATCGCCCTTTGTACTGTTCGCTGGCGGGCGGCCGCTAACTCGCGTTCCGGGGCCTTGCCGCCAAAGCGCAGGGAATCGAGATCGTTGCTGAGGGCTTGATTCAACCGCTGCAACTCAGGCAAAGCTTTCGGCCCGCTACTGACTAAAGCTTGCTGGATCGCGTCCAGCATGGCGCGGTTGTCTTCTTGAGCGAGCAAATCCGCTAGCAGCGGTACGGCGCGGGAGTCTTCCACCGCCCCCAAAGCCAAAATAGCCGATCGCCTGCCCGATGCCCCGCTAGCCGATGTGGGAGACAATTTGTTGACTAAAGCTACAAATAATTCGTCGTTCCGCTGCCGGGAATCCCGCATATTTGCTTGACTTTGAGTGTAGATAAGAGTGCCGACAAACAAAGTTAAAATCAATCCCGCGCTGCCGATGGTAACTATTACTAAAGTTGTGCCTGGGTGTTGGCGCATCCAATTCCACAAACTGGCATTTGCTTTCAGGCCGCTTTGTGGAGTCACAACCAAAGCCGCAATCTGCGCGTCTTCCTCAGTCCAATCTGGACTCTTGACAGGATTGTCAGACAGTTGATTCGATCGAGCGTTGACGACCAAAGTATTCGCGAGGCGATCGTGTCCCGCTTGCCGTTTGTAACGCCACGCAACCGCGCCGTCTGCGAGCACTGCCAAGCCGCTCAGCCCCCCTAAAATCAGCAAATCAGGAAACGCACCGCTCAAGCGCCAAATGCCGTAAGCGACGCCTAGAGGCACTCCCCAGCGCCCCAAACTTTCGCGAATTAGCACTTGCCCAAAACCCGGAGGAGTACCCGACGCTGTGACAACTTTGACCCCGAACCAGCGTTTGGGGATAGTTTGACCGGTTCTGGCGAGCAAAAACAGTTGCCACCCCGCTAAAACTACCGGTGCCAGCAGCGCCCCTGACCAGAATAGATTAGTTAGGGGTGCGACTCTGGGGCTGCGATCGCGCACGGGTATGCCCAAAGTACGGGCGACGGTTTCGGATGCTGCTGCTATGGAGGAATTGAGCGGCACGGTTTGAGATTCCTTGTTGACCAATGCCCCGATACTGAAGGGAACTAGGGCGCTGGCGGCAATTAACGAAATTTCCACTGCCCAAGCGCCGCACCTGCGAACCAGCAGTGGCATTTGCTTGGATTGTGTTTGCCAAGACGGATCGGGTTGATTGATGCCGCTGGGCGCGGTGGGGTTAGCCATATTTAGAAATTCCTATTATTTGTCGTTAGTATTTGAGGACTGGGGGGAAATTGCCAATTTATACGCTATGTAGATTAGCACTCCGAGAACAGCAAGAGTCATCAGCGCTGAAATTAGCTGTACGACGCTATTGAAGACTGTCAGGACAATTATCGCTCCGACGGCAAAGGCTGCCACCTGTCCCGGTTTGGGGAGTCTTTGAAACTTGTCCAGTAATTGATTGTAGAAGGTTTCGAGGGCCTGATAGCTCTCTGGATTTTGTTTGATGAGTGGCGATCTTTCTAGTTTAGCTTTTAGTTCTCCGAACGCTTGCTGCCATTTGAAGTTATTTTGAGGATTCATAAAAAAATTCGGGAGTTAGTTTAGATTAATGTGTTCGGAACCGCCATTATCCCCTACCGTCAAAGAACTAGAATAAATGCCATTGTGTGAGGAAACATGAAGATCCATTATCCGGGCGATCGCGGCAAACAGTGGTTTAGCCAGATCGTGACCCTAGCCTTGGCAATGATTTTAGCGGATGCCGGTGCCCTTCGGAGCCAACCGCTACAAATTGCTCCGGGATTTCCCGAACCGCTGGGAGTTTCTGGAGTTTCCGGCGGCCCTAACAATAGCGGCGACTGCGGTTTTGTCTCCCAAGCACCAAACCACGTCATCGAAGTAACGCAGGATTTGCCTTACTGGCGGATTGCAGTACAAACCGCTGGAGCTCCGAGTTTGATGATTCAGGGGCCGAGGGGGCGTTTCTGCGTGCTGCCGGCGAATTCTGCTGCGGGGAATGTAGAATTTTCCGGTTATGGGGACAAGGGGACTTATGTTATTTTTGTGGGCGATCGATCTCAAGGTCAACACCCTTACTCTCTCTCTATTTCCCAAAAGCGAAATTAACCATACAACGGGATTAGGACGCTTGCTGTCAGAAAATGGCTTTTTTGCGATCGTAAATAAGCCTGAGTTGTGACAGCAAGTCCGGGGAATAGGGATTTCATATCAATTTTGTATTTGGTCTTTAACCCACTGGCGAAACAATCTGAGAGTTTGACTCGTGCCCGCTGTTTGACTTTCTTCGCAATATTGAGAAATAGCTGCAATAATTGGCAGATTGGGAAAAATCAGACTAATTTCCGATTCAACATATTTCCCATCTTGAAGCACATTAATCTGAAGCTTGTTATTTTCATAGCGCCAGATTTCAGGGACTCCCAGAGCTTCGTAAGCGTCCAGTTGAGTCTTGGAAGTTAAATCGACTTCAATTGCTAAGTCAGGCGGCGGATCTACAGTTAAGTCGATCCGTTTTTTGCCAATCATTAGAGCGTGATTCTCAATGTAAAAACATTCATCAGGTTCAATTCCTTGTAACATACTTTTTCGCTTGAAAGTGGTCGAACCAAATGGTTCAAAGTCGATTTCTAGTTCCTCAAACAAAATTTTCACTAAATAACCAATAATGATTTTAGCTTTCTCGTGTTCTGGTAGTGGCATCCTAATCTCCAACGTTCCTTGACTGTAAGCTATTCTAGAGCCACGGTGTTCTCCCAACTCTTCTAAAATTGCTTCAAATTCCTGCCAGTTGACATCATGGAACAACACTCTATGTCCTGGGGGTACACTGATTTGCCTTAATTGCAGCGTTACCATTTCAACCTCCGATTTATTTAAGTTATAGAGCTAAAAACCTGCTCAACAGTCAGATTAAGTTCCGGGAAGGCAGACGAAATAATAGTATCGGACTCTCGGAACTGGCTAACCTGGTACTCGCCATCAACCAACTGGTAAATCGATACAGTAGGTTGTTTGGGATTACCTATGAACCGCCGGCCACCCAAAGCAGCATAGTCAACAACCCAGTATTCCGGGATACCCAATCTTTCATACTCAGCCACTTTTACCAGGTAATCATCTTGCCAGTTAGTGCTAACTACTTCGACAACAAGCTTGACAGAGCTACCTTGAGAAATAACTGATGATTTTTTCCCTAGTGGCTCTGAAATTAAGGCTGTTTTGTCTAAGACTATGAGATCTGGCTGGTAGCCCGTGGTCGTTTCGGGAGGTCTGACAAAATAAGTTGACGGTGTTACATAAGGAAGATTTAAACGGTCAATTTCTACGTTGATTTTGCGGATCATAAAACCTGTAACTTCCTCATGGTCGCCATTTGGGTTCATCTCAACTATTACTCCATTGCGGAGCTCGAAACGTCCTTTTCCATCTGGATACCATTCTAAAAATTCTTCAAATGTTATCGATTTGATTATGGTTTGAATCATGAAAAATTCTCCTTTCATATAACCATGAATAGTTCGCAGTGAGGAATTGAGTCCTATAATAAAGTCAATCAGAGTTCAAGTCCTTACTACAAACAACTTTTTTAATGGTAATTAATAGAACATGATATCACATATTAATTAGGTAGGTGTAATAATGTCAGCTAGAACCCTGACTTGTTCAATAAGTCGGGGTTCTGGGTGTGAGGTTTAAATTTTTTGCTGCTTGTACAGTTCCTTAAACTTGCGCTGCTGCTCGTTGTGGTCTACGATCTGAGAGGGATAAGGAAGAAGTCGGCGTTCTAAAGACGAAAGATTTCCTGTTAGCAAAAGTTTAGTATCAACTCGGCGCAATTCTGGAACCCAGTGCCGAATATATTCCCCTTCCGGGTCAAATTTTTGAGCTTGACTGGCGGGATTGAATATTCGCAAAGGTTTCGAGTCCATGCCGCTGGATGCGCTCCACTGCCAGCCGCCGTTATTAGCAGAAAGATCGCCGTCTATCAATTTTTGCATGAAGTATTTTTCACCCCACTGCCAGTTAATAATTAAATCTTTGGTGAGGAAGCTGGCGACTATCATGCGGCAGCGATTGTGCATCCAACCTGTCTGATTTAACTGCCGCATTGCCGCGTCAATAATAGGATAGCCAGTTTTGCCCCGACACCAAGCTAGAAAGAGTTTTTCATCGTTCTCCCACGGAAAGTCTTTGAATGCTGGACGGTAGGGGCCGTCTGCTAGTTCTGGGAAGTTATACATGGCGTGTTGGTAAAATTCCCGCCACGCTATTTCCTGTTGCCAAGTCTGGATGCTTGTGCACGCTTCTTCGCTGCGGCAAGTTTCCATTACTATCTGGGTAGCTTGCCAAACCGTGCGGATGCCAATTGCACCAAATTTGAGGGCGGCGCTGAGTTGGGATGTGCCGTTAATTGCGGGGAAATTGCGCTGTCCTTGATATTGGTAAATTGCGATCTCGCAAAATTCTTCTAATTTTTTTTTCGCTGCATCTTCTCCGGGTTCTATTACTAATGGGTTTTCCCAAATAAATCCTAAACTAGAGGCAGTTGGCAGTGTTTCAATTGCACCTGCTTGGTTAGCGAGTTCTTGTTCTTCTGCGGTTAATCCGGTCATTAATTCCAGATAAGTTATCGGCAGTGTCTCTACTGGTTGGGCTTTGGGTTTGCTGTTCCATTTTTTCCAAAAGGGTGTATAAACTGTGTAGGGAGTCCCTGTACCGCTGCGAATTTCATCTGGGGCGTGCAGGACTTGATCCCAGAAATTTTGAACTTGAATTCCTGCTTGTTCGAGGGCGCTTGATACGGAACGATCGCGCTGTTTTGCGTAGGGTTCCACATCCCAGTTCCAAAATACTGCTTTGGCATTTATAGCTGTTGCTAATTTCGGTATTCCTAGACTCGGGTCATCTTGAATTATCAGCAATTGGCTGCCTGCTTCCCTGTAACGCGAGGAGAGTTTTTGCAAGCAGCCGATCATGTATGTGACTCTGGCTGGCGCTACGTCATCGCGATTTAGGATATTGCGATCGAGACAAAAAATCCCAACTACTTTAGGGCTTTGCTGGCGCGCTGCTGCCAGTCCGATGTTGTCAGAAATACGCAAGTCGCGGCGGTGCCAAAATAAAATTAGATCGGACATTTTTTTGATTATATTTTAACTTCATACATTTCGCCATAGGGTGCGCCGAGGCGCACCTTACCGCTATTTCAACGATCTGTTATCTGTCACTCACATATCGGATTTACATCAAAAATGGACGTGCCAAGAAAAAGCTAGAAATCGATTTTGCATCAATTGGTTCCCCAGCTAAAATAGCTTTTTCTAATTCTTCAGGAGTGAATAGAACTGTTTCCATGTCTTCATCATCGTCTTGTGCTGGTGGCTTTTCCAGTTTTTCCAAATCTAGGGCTAAAAAAGCATAAATGATTTCGTCGGAATAACCGGGGGCGAGAAAAAATTGCCCTAAGTTCTGCCATTTTCCCGCGCGATATCCGGTTTCTTCTTCGATTTCGCGTTTAATAGTTTCGGCGGGATTTTCATTGATTTCTACCGTACCAGCGGGAAATTCTAAAATTCGCCCTTTTGTGGCAAAGCGGTATTGTCGCACCAAGACGAGTTTACCTTCGGGTGTGACGGGAACTGCAAGTGCTCCGCCCGGGTGGCGAATACATTCCCACTCGCCTTCGGAACCGTTGGGAAGGCGGAGGGTGGCTACGTCAAAGTTAAATTTCCGCCCTTGGTAAAATAGGCGCTGTTTGAGGAGTTGGGGTAGTTCTTGACCGATCGACATAAGCAAGAAGCGAATAATGTTAGAGTGCACTGATTTAAGACATCATAGGCGATCTCATAGGATTTTAGATTTTAGATTTTAGATTTTAGATTGGGAATGACTGATAACTATCACTGTTTCGAGCTTACCTACGGTTGCATTTTTTGGAAAACTGGTACGATCCCTGAACTGTGCTAAATTTTTACAGTGGTAATTTTTGCACTCCGGAACAGTCTGCGGTTTGCAGGAGTTGGGCGATCGCACTTTTCGTCACCGGATGCACCCAATCCGGGGCAATTTCTGCTAAAGGTACTAATACAAAAGCTCTTTCGGTCATCCGGGGATGAGGTAGAGTCAGTGTCGGAGTTTCTAGGATTAAATTGTCGTACAGCAGCAAATCTAGGTCGAGGGTTCTCGGCCCCCATTTTTCTTGGCGAATTCGATTAAATTTTCTCTCAATTTCTAATAAATTTGCTAGCAATTGTTCGGGTTCTAGTGCAACTTCTAGGATGGCACAGGCGTTGATGTAATCGGGTTGGGGCGGCCCGACGGGGGCGGTTTGATACCAGCTTGAATGGGATTTTACTGCGATTTCTGGGGTGTTGTTGAGGGTTGCGATCGCGCTTTTGAGTGTGGCGAGGGAGTCGCCTAAGTTGCTACCAAGGGCGATCGCGCATTTTGTTAATTTCATTGAAGGAAGAAGGTTCGGCAACGGATTGTGTAACGGATGTAACGGATTTAAAGAAAAAGGGAAGAGTAACGCGGGGCGGGTTTATCGATATCCTTTGATACCTCAAAGGATATCGATAAACCCGCCCATACAAGTTGTATTTTTACTAAAATCCCCCCTAATGCCTGCATTTTTGGCGCATTCTAATAACACAAAATATTATTTTAATTTAAGCTTAACAGTCTGTTAAATTTTATTAACTATCATTGACAAGTGTTAGTATTTAGTTTCAAACATAATGAATTTGTACCTACGCTTATTGTCAGCCGTCATTCTAGCAATTATCAGTTTAACAGCAAGTACATCGATAGGTTTGGCTGAAACAAAAGAGCGCTACCTTACCTTAGATTCGGACGGCAGTCAATCTTTTGCGAGTTTAGTGCAGCAGGCGGAAGATTTAGCGAAAGAGTCGATCGCCCGCGAGTTTGAAGCAAATCCGGCATTAACAGAAGTTACAGTCATCATTACAGCCGATCGCAGCCGACAAAGAGTTCCGGTTTTGCGATCGAGAGTATCCCGCCGCGACTGGCACAAAGATGCGAGAATCGAACAGTGGACTAGATATTTTGCCGATGCTAAATTGCTGCTGGGATTCAGAAACGGCAATACTTCTGCCGCAATTTCTGGGTCTTCGCAAGTGATTAACGTACCTGCGCCCAGCCGATCGACATCCAGACAAAACGATCCGGGTTTTCGAGATGATTGAAATCGGGCATCGGGCATGGGGCATCGGGCTTTGGGAATTGGTAGCAAACAACAAATAACAAACAACAAACAACCAATAACCAATTATTAACCCAAATATAATTCCACTTTAATTAACCTTCAGGTTAACTCCTCTTAATTTAACAGTGATAGAGTTTCATACGGAATCATCAGATTAGAGATGTTGGGTTGAAAAGGAATTTATGTCTAAAATAACTCGCCGACAACTGTTAATTTTCTTCGGCAGCAGTGCAGCTACCACTGCGCTTGCCCCTCAACTAACTAAAACACTATTCGGCATCAATTCCACCTCGGCGGAAGCTGTTGTCAGGCCGCTATCTTTCACTCCGTTAAGACTTCCTCACCCGCTGCCAGTTTATCAAGAATTGTCCAGCTTCATACCGACGGGCCTAAACGGACAGGGCACCGTAATGGCCGCCTCCCAGAATACTAAATTAACCAGCTACAGCGTTGTTGACGATGTGGTTGTGCCGCCGGAATACGAACGGTACGTGATTCTCCGCTGGGGCGATCGAGTTTTTCCCGATCCGGCAGACTATTTCGGCTACAACAACGACTACACGGGCTTTGTAGGCATTCGCGGCAGCAGTGACGACGGCTATCTCTGGGTTAACCACGAGTACGTATCCTTCCCGATGTCGAAAGTGGCACCGGAAGCGCCGACAGATGTGGCATCATTTCCAGCGAGCGATCGCGCCGTCCTCGGTATA
The DNA here is from genome assembly GCF_036704615.1 of Microcoleus sp. K4-B3. Classification (NCBI taxonomy): domain Bacteria; kingdom Bacillati; phylum Cyanobacteriota; class Cyanophyceae; order Oscillatoriales; family Microcoleaceae; genus Microcoleus; species Microcoleus sp. K4-B3. The sequence goes on along the minus strand of NZ_JAUBSF010000053.1, from coordinate 23,527 downwards.
GACTTATCCGTAAAAAATCGGGCTACCATCGGCGAATTTCTCTACAATCTCGGTGGTTCGATCGTCCGCATTACCAAACAAGCTGATGGACGCTTTGGGGCGATCGCCCGCGACTCCCTCAACCGCCGTATCCACGGACTTTCCGGCCTCGCAATCAACAGCCAGCGTACCGACAAATACAAAGATGTGACTTCCTGGGGAACCAGACAAGGCGACAATAACTATCTCACAGGCACAGGCCCCGCAGCCACCCAAGTCTTCGCGCAAGTCAACAGCGACGGACTCGGAAACCGCATCATCGGCACAGCCTACAACTGTTCCGGCGGCACAACCCCTTGGGGCACAATCCTCTCCGCCGAAGAAAATTTCCAGGGTAGCGAACTATTCTTCGTGGGAGTTCAAGAAAACATCAAACCCAACGGCGGCCAAACTGGCTACGCCAAGGGCACTACGGGTGAGGAATTCGGCTTAGTCGGCGAAAAATACGGCTGGATGGTAGAAGTCGATCCCCTAGACCCGAATTTCCGCCCCCGGAAGCACACTTCTTTAGGCCGTTTCCGCCACGAAAACGTCGCCATTCGCGCCGAAACTGGACGCAAGTTAGTAGTGTACATGGGGGACGATCGGCGCGGCGGACACACCTGGAAATTTGTCAGCAGCGGTACTGTCACAAATCCCGCAGATAAAAGCAACAGCCGCTTGTTTGAAGACGGCACTTTGTACGTTGCCCAATACAACCGTAACGGTGCGGGAAGATGGCTGCCGCTGGCATTAAATAGCCCCACAAATCCAGTGAGTCCTTCTAAAGTTGGCGAAGCGGAATTAGCCAGTTTTGGCAAAGCTCAAAGAGATGCGAATACTCGCTTCCCCAAACGCGCCGGAATTGCAGGTCAAACCGAAGACGGCGGTTCTTTTGTGATGGATACAACTAATGAAGCAACAGCACTTCCTGGCTACAAAAATAAAAGTCTTGCTAATTTCTACACCAGCCAAGGTGCGGTTTTAGTTGATGCTTTTCATGCCGCTAATTTGATTGGCGGTACTCCGACGGCCCGGCCTGAAGATTTGGAAATTAATCTTACTACTAAGGAAGTTTTTATTTCCTATACTGACGGCGCACCGGGTAGCGACGGTTATCCAGATTCTCGGATTTTTACTGTTGCTAAATACACTGCCGCCCTCAACAGCACTCAGCAGTCTGGAGGAATTTACAAAATAATTGAAGATAGTTCCGACGGTGCGGGTTTGACTTTCCGCTGGCAGCGTTTTGCTCAAGGTGGAGAAGCGGGTTCGGTAGCTGGGGCGGGATTTGCTAGTGTAGACAATTTGGTTTTTGACACTCAAGGTAATATTTGGGGCGTCACTGATATGTCTACGAGCACGCACAACGGTTTTGATGTCGGTGCGGCGGCGAAACAAGCGACGATCGACCACAAGAAGACTGGAAATGTGTCAGAGTTTACTGGTGTTTTCGGCAACAATTGGCTGTTTTACATTCCGACTTCCGGCCCGAATGCAGGAACAGTAATTCCGTTTGCTTACGGCCCGAACCGGTGCGAAATGACGGGGCCGACTTTTGTGGGGGATACGCTGTTGCTTTCGGTGCAGCATCCTGGGGAAGATTGTCCGATCGATGATGGTACGGTTCTCAGTCGGCAAATTGAAATGTTGGATTTAAACGGTGCTGTTTTTAATCAGACTCGTAGTGTTTCTCGCGGCAGTTTGTGGCCGAGCAATATTGAGAACGATCGGCGTCGTTCGCCGATGCCGTCGGTGATTGGAATTCGCCGCGTGCGATCGACCACAACGGGTCAGTTTGTTTAAAGCGATCGGCTAAATTGCACGCCATATTTGTAGGGACACGGCATTGCCGTGTCCTTACTTTTCAGCGATATCTGTAGGGACACGGCAATGCCGTGTCCTTACTTTTGAGCATCGGTATTACTTCGTTTGGCGCGACACCTAGCCAAAAGTTCAGGTTATTTCCTCCACTTGGGGTCAGCTTATTGCTGACCTTTTTTGCAGGCTGAAAACTCAACTATGAGTTAGCACCTTCCTTGGGTTTATTCCCCTAAAGTGGTTTTACAGAGCAAAGGCCAGCAGAAATAGTCTAGAGGCTGGTTGGTTACTTTGAAAATTGCAACACCTATTCAGTGGAGGTCGTTTATGGCTTGTGCAGTCGGTAGCTCCTACATAGTAAAGGCTGGAGATACACTTTATAAAATTGCCGAGGAACAATTGGGTGATGGTAATCGTTGGCCTGAAATTAAAAAACCCGATGGCAATTCATTGACAGACAATGATGCTAGCAATTTGCAAGCCGATCGGGAAATATGTATTCCTGGCTCTACCCCTCCCTCTCCGTCACCCGGTGGTAAGGGAAATTTGCAAAATATGCTAGAAGCACTTGGAGCATTTGAATCAGGCTTACCATCAGGAGATCCCAATCAGTACAAGGTTGAAAACTCACTGGGTTTCATGGGTAAGTATCAATTTGGAGAACCCCCGCTGATCGATCTAGGTTACTACAGAGCAGATGTTTTCTATGGAAATGGTGCTGACAAGAATTATTGGCAGGGTACTTGGACAGGAAAGAGGGGCGTTAATAGTCAAGAACAATTCAAGAATTCTCCTGATGTTCAAGAAGCAGCAATTCGTGAGGCTTTTAACCAAAACTGGCAGCGGGTTAATAGTGCGCTTGGGGAGCAAGGACAGTCCGTAAATAATTACCTTGGTCAGACCAAGGCATTTATGGATAATGGGGTGTCCAAAACCATCACGATTTCCCTTTCTGGCATTCTAGCGGGAGCACACTTGCGCGGCCCCTATGGAGTGGCTAAACTTCTCTTGAATAACGAAGTCAGTCATGATGAATTTGGCACATCTATTCTCCGTTACATCGAAGAATACGGGGATTACAATGTGACACCAGCAGATTTTTCGTAACACATTTGAACTTCAGGAGATAACCACTATGCCTTGGGAATTGGGTGCAAGTTTGAATATTGATGTAGATGTACTTGGGATTGGTCAAGCAATTGCATCTGGTGTTAGCGCTAATCAAAACCGTGAGGGATTTGTAAAAAATCTAATGGAGACCACCTTCTATTCTGCTAAAGAGCAGTACAATGTGATGGTTTTCAATTTGAGCCAAGAGTACGAGGATCGATTCAACAATGTTAAGCTGTATGGCTCTGCTAATTATGGCGATGTTGTTTACGGAATCTGGGTTTTTGAAGATGGTGAGTTAACTAACAAAGGTGATGGTGGATACATCAATTGGGCTTTTAGAGGTTGGTTTGATAGAGATGGCAGTCATGTAAAGTTCAGAAAACCTTGACTGGATTCTGGTTTGCGAGTGAATATCACCTTCTAAAGACAAAGAAGAATGGCTTTGACGATCGATCGCGAATAGGTGCTAGTGCAATTGCTCTTTGCCTTAGATTAGGTCGATCCTAGCTCAGAGTAGGTGACTGATTGCAGTTTATTTGACGAGAAAAATCATGACTAACTTATCTTCTATCAATGGCGCTCCATCTGCGACAACAAATCAAGACTCAATGGCTGAAGAAATTCTTAATGCTCATAATCAATATCGGGCAGAAGTGGGTGTTCCACCACTCAAGTGGTCTGATACTTTAGCCAGTCATGCTCAGGAGTGGGCAGACTACCTTGCTTCCTTGGGAGGAACCTTGCAACATAGCCAGAACACAGGTGAAGGTGAAAACCTCTGGATGGGATCATCTGGCTACTTTAGTTATACTCAAATGATTGAGACTTTTGGAAACGAAAAGCAGTATTTTATCGGTGGTATATTCCCCGATGTTAGCTCTACTGGAAAGTGGCAAGATGTTGGTCACTATACCCAGGTTGTCTGGAGGGACACGACAGAAGTTGGTTGTGCGATCGCTAGCGCCAATGGCAATGATATCTTGGTTTGCCGTTACAGCCCTCCAGCAAACTTTCAAGGGCAACCAGCTTTCTAACGATAATTACATATAGAGTTGACTCTAGCTCTTGAATGGAAAAGCTTTTCGGTCGGAATGTTTAGCTTTTCCCCTAATTCTACAAACTCGCTTCTTGATAAGGAGAACATTATGAAATTTTCATTCACCAATAACACTGGAGGAAAATATTCCTCTGACCAGATTTACTTTGTCATCATCGGCAAAAATTCTACAGGTCAATTTTGTCATGTAGACAAAGATGGTAATTTAGTCCCCTGCAATGATAGCGATAACGATGCGCCCGGTCATCTGACCAAACATCAACAAAACTGGTGCAATTATTTGCATACAGTTAGTGAAGTTCCCGAAATACAAGTTCCTAAAATCGATTCTGGTAGGGCATATATTAGTCTCGGATCACCAGTTTATCTTAAAATTGTCAACAATGGATATGGTTTTGTTGGCCCAAATCCGGCTAATTCATCTGACCCGAATGTAGACGTTTATTTTGATTGGCTAGAATTTACCCTAGACGATGCTGGTTTTCACGGTAATACCACTCAGGTAGATCAATTTGGTTTCCCAATGACCATCGAGTTGACAGCACCGGATGGAGTTTCTCAAAAACGAGGAATAACCGAATCAAGAAGTGCTTTGTTTAACGACTACATGACAAGTGTTCCCATCGAATTTCAAGCTCTGGCTGAGACAGCATACAGAATTATAGCGCCTTTTAAAGGCGATTTCGGTAGTGGCAAAAAATACGAAACATACTTCGATAGCTACATTGCTGAAATGTGGCAATATTATTCGTCAAACGAACTGGTTTTTAGGACACATGAAGGAACTTTTACTAGCAAGGTAGAAAATAATATTTTTGCCTTTACAAAGGATGGGGATGTCAATACAATGTATACGATAGACTATCCCACATCTTCCCAAGTTTTTGAGTGTGCGGGGGTATTTGCGAAAGGCGATGCCACTGCAAAGGTCATTCAATCTCAAGTTAGCGCTATGCTCAACAGGCACATATTAGGCAATCCAGAAAATCGGTATACTCCTGAGAAGTATTATCAAAATGCTCCGGCTAATTACTATGCAGAATTCTGGCATCGTCACAGCATTGATAACAAAGCTTATGGATTTCCATTTGATGATGTATGCGAACAAAGTACCTTGATTGAAGAGCAGAATCCTGAAGAACTGAAGGTAGCTATAAGCTGGAATTGAGCGAATTATTACTTTGGTTTTATTCGTCATACTACCCAATAGTTTACTATCATATTGGCTTTTTTAGCTAATTATTTTACTAATATTTTCCACCAAGGTTTGATTGTAAAGACTAGCAAAAAAAGCTGCGAAGGGAGGTTTTATGGGATTATTAAGAGACCGCAAATATGCCAATGTTGCTTCAAATTTGATTGAACTGAATTTATCACCTGTTTTGTTTGCTCGAAATAAGATAGAAATTCTGTCTCTTTTTATCAAAGGTTTTTTTGAGGTAGAATTGCTTGTCAATAATTGCTCTATCAAAAAAGAGAAAATTAATCTGGGAACTTACAAGGTAAAAGGTATCGGTAGAGATCGGTGTTCTAACAATAGCTTGACAGTTATTGTCACCGTTAATGTCAATCCCTTCAAATGGGAAAGCTTTGAATATAAATTAGAAGTAAATGGGCAGGAGTATGACTTAATTGATAAGTGATATTTATGAGTTATTGCTCTTACTATTTATTGATGTTCGCTAACAGGAGTTGTTTTTTTATGTCAAAGAATGGTTTTCCAATTAAAAGACGGAAATTTCTGACAATATCTGTCAGCGCTGGCATTGGCTTGGCAATTCCTTCTTTAATACATTCCCACGAAGACGATCGAGCAGAAGCAGCTGTTTTAGTGCTTGGTGTAATAGCGGCGCTATCAATGAGTTTGCCTGCACTATCAAATCTCTGTGGTGTCGCTCAATCAATTCTTGAAAAAAAACTAGAAGAAGTCAAACAGGAGTATGGAATTACAGCGAACAACAACAGGGGTTCAATAATAGCTATCACACCTCGACAGCATCTAGACTATTCTACAGAAAAGGCAATAATTTCAAATTATTTCTTGGAGAGTTCTGTTGGGAAAAACCTGTTAGAGCAGCCAACAAATATCGCTAATGTTCCACCAGAAAAATGGACTCAACAACAAGCTGAAGCTTATATCAATGGGTCGTTTGGCCAAAAAGTAAATCAATCGGCAAGCCCTAAACTGAAACTTTGGGCGCTGAATGCGTACTATAAAGTAGGCGAGGAAATAGCATTTCAGGACAAGAAATACAAATGCAGACAGTCTCATACGGTTCATGCAGAGAACTGGATTCCACCGCATACTCAAGCCTTGTGGGAATTAATCCCTTCTCAATAGCAGAACGCTGAGCTTGTAGGTTGGGTTTCCTTACGTCAACCCAGCCTCTTTTTCCGCATCAAAGCCAAGCTAAACGCAGCGTTATCTTGAGAAAGGCGGCTTTGGGGCGAAGTAGTCTTTTTGAAACAATTGAGTGTTCCTAAACGGCGAAGTGCAAAGAGGAAAGTGCTAACCCAAGAGTCGTACAAAAAAGAGCGATCGCATCCTAGCAACAAGCGATCGCCCCAAAACTTCCTCCTTCACAACAGTAAGCTGTAGCCAAGACGAGCGATCGCCCCCGTTTACTCTAAAACAACTCCTGAAATTACGGATCGGTAATTCCTTTCATCCCTCCTTCAGCCAAGCCTTTGCCTGCCTGTAGTTTAGGGCGATACCTAACCAAAAGTTTAGGTTGCTTCCCCCACTTAGGTGTAGCTTATGCCAGATCTTTTGTATGGGCTGAAAACTCAACTATGAGTTAGACCCTTTCTTGGGTTGATCCCCGTACAGTAGTTTTATAGAACTCAAATTCAACGAGGTTGGTATGGTAAACGATGTATCTACTGCATACGATCCTGCTTGGGATGACAACAGTTTTTTCACCAAGGTAGAAATCTTGACTGAACAAGCGTCTCCTGATTTCTCTAAAACATTGAATATGGCTTTTATTGGCAAAGTTAGTTCAGGTAAAAGTTCATTAATTAATGCCTTTTTAAAGAGAGATAGGGTAAATATTCTCGCAGCAGTAGGTGCGAAGTCAGGCGTTACGACTAAGCTAAAAATTTTACAATTGAATGAGCATTTCCGACTTATAGATTCACCAGGTCTTGATGATGTTCGTTCTGAAAATACCCAAGTTACAAAAGAATTTCTAGAACACATTGATGTAGGGGTATTAGTTGTTACTGGATCTTCCGATGGAACCCAAAAAAAATACATTGACGATCTTCGCGCAAGCTGTAGTCGTATATTTGTAGTTCTGAACAAGATCGATCAGTGGGATAGGAATACTCCATCTACTTTAGAAGGTATCAAAGAGCAATGGAAGACGGATCTTCATATTGACGAAATCTATCCAGTCTGTGCGTTTGGTTACGATCCCGAAACTAAATCTAATGAGGCACTAGATGTACGAGGTGTGGATGAACTTAGAATAGACATAGAGAGTTTTTTGCAGGGACAGGGAAAGGATCTTTTATTTGCCCGACAGATGGCTGAGAAACAATCCTATGCAATTAAGATAATAGCCAGTGCCTTAGTCGCTGTTTCGGGTCAAGTTTTTATTCCGGGCAGCGCGGCTTTTATTGTAGCAACCCAAGCTTCTGCAATTGCTTCGCTTTACTATATTTACAATGGCAAAGCACTTGCTCCTAAAGCTGCTATTGCCTTGCTATCTTCTTTTGCATCTGAGGCAATTTCTTCTAATATTTTTCTGTTCGTACAGTCTTTCATACCTCCAACAGGACTTCTTGATATCCCCGCCGTCATCGCCGCGATAACTACTACAGTTGCCATGCTAGCGACTGTGAATAATTTCCTAGCAACTGGGGCTAAACTTGAAGAAAAGCAGCGTCTTCAAGAGGCATTCAGAAAAAATAAGGCACAAGCGACGAAAGAGTTTTTCTTCAACATCGATCTTGAAAAGTTAAGGAATCCTGACTATATACGAGAGACAGTTAAAAGATTCATCATGGGTCAGGCAATCGCTTAAATTAGAGTGTAATTAACTTGGCTGGCCAGAGGTACTTCATGAGTAGCATCTTATAGTTTACTTGCCGATCGCACTAACAATAACCCCAATGCAGTGCGATCGCCGAGCGTAGGGCGGATTGCTAGCGATCTCCCAACACAAACCACTGATACCGCCGATTAAATGCTAAAAAAGGTTAAACTCACACGGAGCCTTGACTCATGACCCACTTTGGCCTCCTCTGTCCGGCAGCCACCGGCCACCTCAACCCGATGACAACATTAGGCTGCGAACTGCTTCGCCGAGGCCATCGAGTCACGGTATTTGGCTTGCTCGATGCTAAAGCCACAACCTTCTTCAGCGGCTTAGAATTCCAGCCATTAGCTGAAAATGAATTTCCCGCAGGCTCAATGGCAGAAGGGTTGGGCCAACTGGGGAAACTCAGCGGACTGACAGCCTTTCGATATACTATCAAAACATTCACCCAAATTTGGGCTGCTCTTCTGACAGAGGCTCCAATTGCCATTCAAAAAGCCGGTGTAGAAGCTTTACTCGTAGACCAACTTTCATTTGAAGGAGGAACAATTGCAGAATCTCTTAACCTTCCTTTCATTACAGTATGCAGTGCCTTGATGGTAAATCGAGACCCCAACATTCCTCCGTTTTGTACTTCTTGGCAATACAATCCAACTTTAGCAAACCGCCTACGCAATCAAGTCACTTATCAGTTACTAAATCTGGCTGTCAAACCAATTCGAGATGTTATTGCCCAATATCGCGAAGAGTGGAAATTACCTTTGTACTCTAACCCGAATGATGGTTACTCTAAACTGGCTCAACTCAGCCAGCAGCCGGCTGAATTTGAGTTTCCCAGACAAAATTTACCCCCGCATTTCCATTTCACTGGCCCTTATCACAACCAAGCAACTCGCAAACCAGTACCTTTTCCCTTTGAACAATTAACTGGCAAACCATTGATTTATGCCTCGATGGGAACTGTGCAAAATCGCTTGTTGGATGTTTTTCAAACGATCGCCTCTGCTTGTGAAGGATTAGACTCCCAATTGGTAATATCTCTCGGCGCAGGTGCGACTCCTGAATCTTTGCCTTCATTGCCTGGAAATCCGATCGTTGTTGGCTATGCACCGCAATTAGAACTGCTCCAAAAAGCCGCTCTCACAATTACTCACGCCGGGATGAATACAACCTTGGAATCTTTGAGTAATGGAGTACCGATGGTAGCAATTCCTGTGGCGAATGACCAGCCTGGAGTGGCAGCGCGGATTGCTTATACGGGTGTTGGCAAAGTGGTTGCTTTGAAGGAATTGAGCGTTTCTAAAGTCCGATCGGCAATTGAGAAAGTCCTAACCCAAGAGTCGTATAAACAAAGGGCGATCGAGATGCAAGGGGCGATCGGGCGATCGGGAGGAGTCAAGAAAGCCGCTGATATTATCGAACAGGTTGTATTGACTGGGAAGCCTGTCTTGGCTTCTAAAATCTAAAATCTAAGATGTGGAGTCAAATCTAAAATCTAAAATCTAAAATCTAAAATCGACTGATGGCTCACGCACCTCTGGTGTGAGGAGCAAATTTATGCTATGTTCTACGCCACAGTTGACAGCGGTATGAATATGCTGACTCTTCCCGGCGTTGAAGTCACAGAGCTCATCTACGAAAGCGCAAACTCCCTGGTTTACCGAGGATTCCGACAACCCGACAGTCTCCCCGTCGTCCTCAAAGTCCTTAAAGAAAATTATCCCACACCCCAAGAACTCGCCCGCTATCGCACAGAGTATAAAATTACACAATCTCTGAATCTGAGTGGCTGTATAAAAGCCTATGATTTGCAGCCATATCAAAACACGCTGGTGATGTTTGTCGAGGATTTTGGTGGCGAATCCTTGAAAATTTGGATGCAGCAGCAAAAATTTAGTATTGAAGAATTCTTGCGAATTGCGATCGCCACCACAGAAAGTTTACAACAAATTCACAGCGCCCACATCATTCACAAAGACATTAACCCTTCAAATATTGTCTTCAATCCAGCTAGCGGACAACTCAAAATTATCGATTTTGGCATTTCCACGCAGTTGACGCTGGAGAATTCTACCCTAAAAAATCCCAACATTTTAGAGGGAACTCTTGCTTATATGTCGCCGGAACAAACCGGCAGAATGAACCGCAGTTTAGATTACCGCACGGATTTTTATTCCCTGGGCGCTACCTTTTACGAACTGCTGACAAACAAATTGCCTTTTGACACTCAGGATGTGCTGGAATTGGTACACAGTCATCTCGCTCAACAGCCGTTATCTCCATCTCAGGTGAATCCCAAAATTCCGCAAATTGTTTCCGATATTGTGATGAAGTTGATGGGGAAAAATGCTGAGGAGCGCTATCAAAGTGCGATCGGAATAAAAGCCGATTTAGTAGAATGTTTAAACCAACTGCAAAGCCATAACAATATATCAGTTTTTACCCTAGGGAGTCAAGATATTTCTAACCGTTTTCAAATTCCACAAAAACTTTATGGCAGAGAGCGAGAAATTGATAGCTTGCTGACAGCTTTTGAACGAGTCAGCGGACATAGCAAAGATGCCACAAGCAGTCACAGGCAAGATGCCTGTGCCACAAGCAGTCACAGGCAAGATGCCTGTGCCACAAGTTCAATGATGCTAATTTCGGGATATTCTGGTATCGGCAAATCAGCTTTGGTGCAAGAATTATACAAACCGATTACTCAACAGCGCGGTTATTTTATCTCCGGCAAATTTGACCAATATCAGCGCAATATTCCCTACAGCGCCATTGTCAATGCTTTTCAGGATTTAGCCAAACAACTGTTGACAGAAAGCGAAGCGCAACTTAAAGAATGGCGGGAAAAATTATTAGACGCATTGGGAATCAACGGTCAAGTCATGATTGATGTAATTCCTGAAATTGAATTAATTATCGGCAAGCAACCCGCGCCGCCAGAATTGGGTGCGGCAGAAGCGGAAAACCGCTTTAATTTTGTGTTTCAAAACTTCATTAAAGTTTTTACCAAACCGGAACATCCACTGACAATATTTATCGATGATTTGCAGTGGGCTGACGGGGCATCTCTGAAACTGATGCAACTACTGATGAGCGCTTCTGCTACGGGATTGTTTTTAATTGGAGCGTATCGGGATAACGAAGTTTATGCGGCTCATCCATTAATGTTAACAATTGCAGAGATTGTCGAAACAGGGGCAAAGGTCGATCGCATTTTCCTGTCACCTTTGGATTTAGCCTCTGTTACTCAACTGATTTCTGATGCCCTGAATTGCCCGGAAGCAAGAGTCAACTCCCTAGCCGAGTTAGTGTTTTTCAAAACTGGCGGGAATCCTTTCTTTATGAATGAATTTCTCAAATCGCTTTATACAGAAGGACTGTTACAATTTGATTGTACCCCCCTCATCCCCCCTTACCAAGAGGGGACAAAAGACTTAATTCCCCCTTACCAAGGGGGGACAAAGGGGGGTTGGAAATGGGATTTAGAGGAAATTAAAGCGAGGGGATTCACTGATAATGTTGTCGAGTTGATGGCTGGAAAAATTCAAAAACTGTCAGATAATACGCAGGAAACATTAAAGATAGCAGCCTGCATTGGCAATCAATTTGAACTAAAAATCCTAGCCTCAATTCGACAAAAATCAGTGGGACAAACAGCGGATGATTTGTACGCAGCCGTTGCTGAAAATTTTGTCGTGTTGCTGGGGAATATGGGAGATGTGGAATTAGAAATTGCAGGTAAATTACCCAGTACCCAATCCCTAGAATACAAATTTGTCCATGACAGAATTCAGCAAGCGGCTTATTCTTTAATCCCCGATACCCAAAAACCCGCTACCCATTATCAAATCGGAAAAATACTGCTACAAAAAACTTCGCCAGAAGCTAGAGAAGATGCCATTTTTGGAATCATCAATCAATTAAATTATGGAACAGCTTTAATTACCTCACAAACAGAGCGAGATGAATTAGCCCAACTCAATCTGATTGCCTGTCGCAAAGCCAGAAGTGCTAACGCCTATCAAGCGGGTCGTGAATACGCTAGCACAGGACTATCAATGCTGGGAGAAAATGCTTGGGATAGACAATATAAAATGACTCTATCATTCCATAACTTAGCGGCGGAATTGGCTTTGCTGTCTGGTGACTTTGATGCAATGGAACAGGTCATTGAGAAGGTCATTGCCCACGCACGATCGTTACTAGAACAGGTCAATGTTTACCGAATTAGAATTCAGTCAATTATTTTCCGAAATAACTTGAGTAAAGCTCTTGTCATTGCTCAACAATTCTTGCAACAGTTGGGTGCGATCTTTCCTGACACACCTACACGGCATGATATTCAACAGGGAATTGCAGAGGTGGAAGAACTGATTGGAAACCGAGAAATCGAAGATTTAGTTCACCTGCCTCAGATGACGGATAGCGAAAAAATTGCCATTGTGCAAGTTGCCACTAGCATCCTGTCCGTGACTTACTTATGTGGTTCTCCTTTATTTGCATTATTAGTTTCCCTGTTAGTCAAGCTATCCATTCAATACGGAAATACATCGGCTTCAGCCTTATGTTATATATACTATAGCGTTCTTGCCTGTAATTTTTTGAAAGATGTGGATACAGGAGTAAGATTTGGTCAGTTGGCACAAAAGGTCGTCTCCCAAATGGATGCCAAAGTTTTCAAACCGCAGGTTTTGCTGACAGGGCAACTAATCATTTCACACCGCCAATCCCACCTCAAAGAAACATTAAAACTTCTGCAAGAGAGCTATACAATTGCTCGAGAAGTTGGAAATCATGAAACAGCAGGATATGCTGGAAATAAGTTCTGTTCTAATTCTTTTTGGTGTGGTGAGTCCCTGGTTACATTGGAGCAGGAAACCCGTGCCTACTATAATAGTTTGATGCAATTGAACCAAATGGCAACAGCTAATGGGTGTCGGCTTCTTTGGCAATTTATCTCAAATTTACTGGGAACTGCGGGGCAGCCTAATACGCTATCTGGGGAACCTTTCCGCGAATCTGAATCCCTACCCCGATGGTTATCTACCCATAATCTGCTTCAGGTGTATATATTCTATTTATTTAAGCTGATGCTTTGCTACCTGTTTGGGGAGAATGCATCAGCAAAAAGCCATGCCGTTGCGTGCAGATGCTATTTAATCGGTATTATTGGAATGCCTAGTGAACCTCCGTTTTATTTCTATGATTCTTTGATCCTTTTAGCACAGTTGAGTCCAGAATCAGAAGATATATCAGAAGCATTAGAGCAGGTGGAACAAAATCAAACAGAACTGCAACAGCACTGGGCAAAATATGCCCCTATGAATCATCAGCATAAGGTGGATTTAGTAGCAGCCGAAAAATGTCGGGTTTTGGGACATAAATTAGAAGCAATAGACTATTACGATCGAGCCATTCAAGGAGCCAAAGAAAATGAATACATCCAGGAAGCCGCCCTTGCTTACGAACTAGCAGCTAAGTTTTATTTATCGATAGGTAAAGAACTAACAGCTAAAGCTTATATGCAGGAAGCTCGTTATTACTATCAACTCTGGGGTGCGGCGGCTAAAGTCAAAGATTTAGAAACGCGATATCCGCAGTTATTGACGATCGATCGATCCACCAATAAAGCCACTTCAACCACTACATCAACTACGGGCAGCCGTTCTAGTTCTTCCTTGGATATCGCTACATTCATGAAAGCTTCCGAGGCAATTTCTGGCGAAATTGTACAGGATAAACTACTCGCCAGATTGATGAAGATTTTGATTGAAAATGTCGGCGCTCAAAAAGGCTATTTAATTTTAGAAAGTTACGGTCAATTGCTGATTGAAGCGGAAGGTGTAATGAATGATGAACGGATAAGAGTGTTGCAGTCAGAACCAGTGCAAAATTGCCAGGAACTTTCCGAAGCTATTATCAATTATGTCGCTAGAACCAAAGAAAATTTAGTTTTAAATGATGCTGCTCGTGAAGGTAACTTTACGAATGACCCTTACATCAAAGCACGTCAGCCCAAGTCTATTTTGTGTGCTGCTTTGATGAATCAAGGTCAACTGGCTGCTATTGTTTATCTCGAAAATAACCTCACCGCACAAGCTTTTACGCCCGATCGCCTGGAAGTTTTGCAATTATTATCGGGACAAGCCGCGATCGCACTTACTAATGCTAAACTCTACGCGGAAGTAAAAGAACGCGAAAATCGGCTGACTCAATTTATCAATGCTATGCCCATCGGGGTAGCCGTGCATGACACCACCGGACAAATTACCTACGCAAATCAGACAGCACATCAACTAAGTGCTATTCCTAGAATACCCGAAGCAAATACTGAGAAATTAGCAGAAGCTTGTCAACTTTATCTCGCGGGAACTAACGAGTTATATCCCACCGCACAAATGCCAATCGTGCGTTCTTTGGCGGGTGAAACGGTCAAAGTAGATGATATCGAGTTCCACCGACCTGATAAGATTGTTTCTTTAGAGGTTTCTAGCACTCCAATTGTTGACGAAACAGGTAAAATTAATTATGCGATCGCCACATTTCAAGACATTACCGATCGCAAACAAGCCGAAAAAGTTTTAGCGGATTACAACCGCACTTTAGAACAGCAAGTGAGCGATCGCACTCTCGAACTTCAGCGGGAAATTATCGAGAGAAAACGAGCCGAAGACGCAGCACAAGAAGCCAACCGAGCTAAAAGTACATTCCTCGCAAATATGAGCCACGAATTGCGGACTCCCCTCAATGCAATTCTGGGTTTCTCCCAACTGCTGAATCGTTCTTATAACCTATTGCAAGAACAGCAAGAACACCTGAATATTATAACCCGCAGCGGAGAACATTTGCTCGGACTGATTAACCAAGTATTAGATTTGTCCAAAATAGAAGCTGGACGCGCGACGCTCAACCAGACAAATTTTGACCTCCACCGCCTGCTGGACGACATCGAAAATATGTTCCAACTTCCGGCAGAAAATAAGGGATTGCAGTTATTAGTAGAGCGGATGCCAGACCTTCCCCAATATGTGCGAACTGATGAAATAAAATTGCGCCAAATCTTGATTAACCTGCTTTCTAACGCGATTAAATTCACATCCGAAGGCGGGATTCATGTAAGAATTAACAAGCCGGATTTTGCTCAGCAAATCAGATTTGAAATTGAAGACACTGGAGATGGAATAGATGCTAGTGAATTAGACAAGATATTTGAAGCTTTTGTTCAAACCAAAACCGGGGAAGAATCGCAACAAGGAACAGGATTAGGTTTAACGATCGCACGTTCTTTTGTAGACTTAATGGGCGGTGAAATGACAGTCAGTTCTCGTGCCGGAGGCGGTACTATTTTCAAATTTGACATTAAAGTTAATTCAGTAGAAAGTGCCGATCGCCAACGGGAACAGCCCACCAGACGAGTTATAGCGATCGCACCCAATCAACCCCGCTATCGAATTCTCATTGCAGACGACGCTTTTGACCACCGCCAACTGCTAGTTAAACTACTTTCTGCGATCGGTTTTGAGGTTTACGAAGCCAAAAATGGGAGAGAAGCAATAGAAAAGTGGGAGCAATATTCGCCGCACTTAATCTTTATGGATATGCGGATGCCGGTGATGGATGGGTATGAAGCAACCAAACAAATTAAAGCCAAAGCATCATCAAGCTCCCCCCTTGTTAACGGCGGCGGGGGTATCGAAAGTCAAGCAACAGCAATTATTGCCATAACAGCAAGTAGTTTTGATGAAGAGAAAGCCATTGTTCTTTCTACCGGGTGCGGTGATTTTATTCGCAAACCATTTAGAGAAGCAAACATATTTGATGCTCTGCACAAACATATCGGGGTGGAATTCGTTTTTGAAGAACTAAATGCTGCGCCCAGTTTTACAGAAAATGAAATAAATGTATTGACAAAAACCGCTTTTTCTGAATTGCCTCCGGAGTTAGTAGCCAATCTCCAGCAAGCCATTAGCAATCTCGATTTGGAACAGATGCAAACAGTCATCAGTCAAATTCGCGAAATCAATCAGCCCTTAGCTAGGGCGAGCGCAGCTTGCATTAAAAATTTTCAGTACGAACAGTTGCTAAATTTAATACACACATTAAGGGATGAGACATGAAGAAAAACCTCAGTTTTACCCGGGAAGAAAGTATTTTAGTTATTGATGATTGTCCTGAGAACTTAAAACTTTTAAGCGGGATACTATCGGGCGCTGGGTATAAAGTTCACCTAGCTCCCAGTGGGAAATTAGCTCTTAACTTTATCGATTCCAACTTGCCCGACTTAATTTTACTGGATATTATGATGCCTCACATGGATGGCTACGAAGTCTGCGAGCAGCTCAAATCTACTCCGAAAACTAAAAATATCCCAATAATTTTTATCAGCGCTTTGCAAGAAATTTTTGATAAAGTTAAAGCATTTTCTGTGGGAGGAATAGACTACATTACCAAACCTTTTCAACAACAAGAAGTTTTAGTTCGCGTTGAAAATCAATTGCGTCTGAGAAGGATGTCTAAACAACTCATAGACCAAAATATTCTCGAAGAGCGCAACCGCATGGCGCGGGAAATTCACGACACTTTAGCGCAAACTTTTGCAGGCATTATCATACATTTGGGAGCCGCAGAACGGGTAATAGCAGCCAATCCAGAACAAGCACAAGTACACATGAAAACAGTCTGCGAACTGGCTCGATCTGGCCTTGCTGAAGCGCGGCGATCCGTAGAATCTTTGCGCTCGCAACTGTTAGAAGATGGCGACTTGTATAGCGCTCTCAACCAAATTGCTAAACAAATGTCATCAGATACTGATACGCGCACTATTTTTGAAGTAGTTGGCACGGCATATTCCCTACCATTAGAGGTAGAAAATAATCTGTTGCGGATCGGACAGGAAGCATTAACAAATGCTTTCAAATATGCCAAAGCTACAGCGATCAAAATTGAGTTGGTTTACGCGACATCCAAGTTCCTTTTGCGGGTGCAAGATAACGGAGAGGGATTTGATACGGAAAGTATCTGTTTTAGTAATGGCTTTGGTTTATTGGGAATGAGAGAACGCGCCGATCGCATTAACGCGCAGCTAACTGTAAACAGCCGCCCCGGAAACGGAACAGAAGTTATAGTTGCAGTTAATCGCCAGTAAAGTAAGGTGCACATTTCGCACCATACATAGTAAGTTTGTAGTGAGATTTTCAGTTTTTTTTGATAAAATTAACAGGGGAAACATGATTAACCAATCAAATATTATTCGCATTTTAATTGCCGACGATCATTATATTGTGCGGCAAGGTTTAGTTGCCTTGCTGGAGCAGGAATCAGATGTTAAAGTTGTGGCGCAAGCAAGCAACGGCCAAGAAGCTGTGACAATGTTCCGCCAACATCAGCCCGATGTAACGCTGATGGATTGGCGGATGCCGGTGATGGATGGAGTCGCCGCCATTGCTGCGATTTGTGCGGAGTTTCCCAGCGCCCGGATTGTGGTGCTGACGACTTATGACGGCGATGAAAACATCTATCGCGGATTGCAAGCGGGTGCTAAGGGCTATCTGCTTAAGGATGCGGAACCCGAGGAGCTTTTAGCAGCAATTCGGGCTGTTTTTGAGGGTAAAAAGTACATTCCGCTGGCAGTGGGTGTTAAGTTAGCCGATCGCCTGAGTGGGCCTGAATTGAGCGATCGCGAATTAGAAGTCATCCGCCTCATAGTCGCTGGTAAAAGCAACAACGAGATTAGTGAAGTTTTGCACATTAGCGAAAGCACCGTTAAGTTTCACATCAACAATATTTTGAGCAAAATGGGAGTTAGCGATCGCACGCAGGCCGCGATTTCCGCCTTAAAACGGGGGATTGTCAGCCTGTAATTTAATGAGCAGTATTTTTTTTACTGATAAATATGACTATTATGACTGGAAATAATGATAAATAAGACCTTAAGTTTTATGTAAAAACTTTTTAGTAAGGCTAAGCTGGAACTCCTAGGACAAATTAGCCCTGATCAAAAAAATGCTTTATTCATTTTTGTCCAAATCTCAAGTCAAAGTCCGCTTTTTAAAACAGTTTGCAGCCGCTGTTTCGGCGTCTTTAGCTCTTAGTGCAACAACCAGTTTGAAACCCTCGCCAGTATTAGCTACTAGCAATATCCCCCTCGCAAATCAAACCTCGACTCAGTTAGCCACAAAACCTGATTCTAGCTTGCAGCTAGGGCAGTTACGCAGCACTGTTCCCGTGCAGACAATGCAGCTCGATCCGGGCGGATTTATCCCGATCGCGATCGGCGGTATGATAATTATTCTGGTGCTGCCATTATTTTTTGGCGGATTGGTAGTAATTGGCGATCGCGAAGTCGGAATTGTCAGTAAAAAGTTTAGCTTCGGCGGCAAATCTTTACCCCCCGGAGATTTAATTGCCTTAAACGGAGAAGCTGGATATCAAGCTGATACTTTGCCCCCCGGTTGGCACTGGGGTTATTGGCCTTTGCAGTACAACGTTCGCAAAGAGTCTCTAACTGTAGTTCCCCAAGGTGAAATTGCTCTCATTATCGCAGCAGGTGGTCACTCCATTCCGCCGCAGCGCATCCTCGGAAAAATCACAGAATGTGACAATTTTCAAGATGCTCGCAAATTCCTCCTTGGGGGCGGCGAAAAAGGTAGGCAACTCGGCATCGTGACTGGCGGTAGCTATCGAATTAATACAGCATTATTTACAGTAATTACAGCAACAAACGCTACCAAACACGGGATGACAGCCGAACAGTTAAAGCTGTACACAATTGCCCCAGATAAAGTGGGAATTGTCACAACTTTTGACGGCGTTCCGATTCAAGATGGCGAAATTGCTGGCCCGATTATTCCGAATCACGACAACTTCCAAAACGCGCAAAAATTTATCACCGCTGGCGGGCGGCGCGGTTTGCAGGAACAGGTTTTGCTTTCCGGTTCGTGGAACTTAA
This sequence comes from Microcoleus sp. K4-B3, assembly GCF_036704615.1. NCBI lineage: Bacteria > Bacillati > Cyanobacteriota > Cyanophyceae > Oscillatoriales > Microcoleaceae > Microcoleus > Microcoleus sp. K4-B3. Next base: position 4,524 of record NZ_JAUBSF010000053.1, on the reverse strand, counting down.
ATCCTTGGTTTGTCGGGGTAGATCAAGTGGCGATGACCGAAATCCCGATCGGCTATGTCGGCGCGGTTATTTCTTATGTCGGCAAAACCTCGGAAGATGTGAGCGGTGCTGCTTTCACTCACGGAAATTTAGTAAATGTCGGCAATAAAGGGGTTTGGGTAACTCCCCTTTATCCCGGGAAACATCCGCTGAATACGCGCATTTTGAAAGTAGAGTTAGTGCCGACCACGAATATTGTCTTGAATTGGTCTGGTAAAACAGAACGGCACAGTTACGATTCTCAACTTTCGTCTTTAACCGTGCGTTCTCAAGACGGCTTTGCCTTTGATTTAGAAGTAGCTCAGATTATTCACGTTGGAGCTTTGGATGCTCCGAAAGTGATTTCTCGCGTCGGTTCGATGCAGAATTTAGTAGACCACGTTTTGCAGCCGACAATTGGGAATTATTTCCGCAATTCGGCTCAAGCTTATTCTGTATTAGATTTTCTCTCGGCAAGAAGCGGCAGGCAAGCGGAAGCAGCAGAGTATATCAAAGCAGCTTTGCGAACCTACGACGTGCAGGCAATTGATACTTTAATCGGGGATATTTTGCCACCGGCAGAGTTGATGCAAACTCAAACAGATCGCAAAATTGCTGAGGAACAGTGCAAGACTTATGAGGTGCAGCAATTAGCACAAACTCAGCGGCAACAATTGGTGCGGGAAACCGCGCTGGCTGAGATTCAACAAGAGATGGTGAAATCGGAACAAGGCGTGAAGATTTCTGAGTTGAAAGCGAATTCTCAGGTTAAACAAGCTCAAGGCGAAGCTGAGTCGATTCGGGTGAAGGGAAATGCTCAAGCTGAAGCTTATCGCGCGGGTGTTGTAGCTTTGGGAGGTTCCGGTTATACGGCTTTGCAGTTAATGCAAATTATAGGCGATCGCAACGTGCGAGTTGTGCCGGATGTTGCGGTAACAGGCAACGGTAGCGGTGGCGGTTTGGTTGATGGTTTGCTGGGAATGATGATGTGGAATCAAACGAGCAAGAATGGAGAAAATGGAGGAGAATTACCTGTAGTTAAGTTACAGCAATCCGAGCCGACTGTTTTGGAATCTGCGACAAAGTTACCAGTAGCAAAAGTCCATTCAGCAAAGCCGCCGGCATCTCGCGCTAATTCGCCTGTTGCGAATTCTGAGCCTGATAGTGATTCGCGGTTTGATGAATTGCCGTTTGACGATCGATCTTTTAGTTAGGCTGTGCAGTTTGTAGAATAGAATACTCAGATACCCTGACTTCTTAAAGAAGTCAGGGTATCTAATTATCTCTATGGATGCTGACAAGAATTATTGCTAGTCCATATAATTTCCCAGAAACTCTTGCTGAGCGATCATCTCTTCTGCTGACTTTGTAGAAATTAACCTCAAAAATCCTCGCAATTGTTCCCCAATCGAATAACTTTGTCGGCCCATTACAATTCCTGAATGTTCCTGACCTTGTTCCATATAAATTTTATGCAAGCGACAAAAGTCTCCCACATTCAAAGTATAGATAACTCGCCCTTGGGCAGTTGCCCATATTAATTGCTCTTCATCAGTGCAACTGAGATTATTAGCTTCAGCAGTGGTAGCTACATCAATACCTGCATTTCGGAGCGCTTTTACTAAAGAGCGTTCCAGAATATCCTCATCTAAATATAAACGAATTTGGCTCAAGATTAACTCCCCGCTTTGTGTTCATTTCCTAAGCGATCGCACTCAGCTTCTTCAGCAGCAATATCAGCATCAATTTGCTCTTTATTGGCGTAGTAGTAAGCTAATGCTGCATGAACTTGTGCTAAATTTAAGTGGGGAATTTCTGCAATAATTTCTTCTGGTTTCATCCCCATTTTGTACCAAACGGCGATTCGTTGAACTGTTATTCTAGTTCCTGCTATGCGGGGGCGATTTCCACAGGTTTCTGCTGTGGAAATGATGAGAGTGCCAATATCAGTTAAAGTTGGCATAGGTGAATCTGGGGTTAAAAATTAGAAGTTAAGTATAGCATAAATTATTAATATTTTCGACGCGCTGCGACTAGAGAAACCGGGTTTTTGGCCGAATCTGCGCGTGAAAGCGAAGTATTTTTGTCAAAAACCCGGTTTCTGATCTCATGCGTAAGTCCTCCAGGTTTCTCGACTTTAGAGTAGATTAGGAGTGATGCACTGACCAAAGAAACCGGGTTTTTACCGAATCTGCTGACTACAACCAAATATTTCCTAAAAAACCCGGTTTCTGAGCCCCAAACAGTTTGTGTTGGCCAATTGCTATCACCCGAATTTCGCGAGTCTGTTGTTTGAAGAGTAAACCCCCGCGTAGCAGGTAATGAAATGACCAAAAGCCGATAACTTAGTAGAAAAAGGTTCTCAAAAAAAGACTTGACAAAGGGCTGAAATCGCTATAGATTACAGCTTACAGCTCTTGAGGCGAGAGAAGAACCATTCCCTCCTCCCCGCCACACCAATCCACACCCCCGGGAGGTGGCCCTTTGGTGCTTGTTTATTAAATGTTAGGTCACTTTTGTTCAACCAACTGAATCCTTTTCTCCAGCCCACACGATCGGCAAGCTTGCATTCCGTCTCATAATCAACTTTACCACCAACTTCCAACCAGATTTTTTTCTGGACGCTAAAACCAAAGTGACCCTGACTGTATTTTACCCACAATTGGTCGATAGTCCGCAAATCATCGCAAGGAAAATTCTCGATCGAGTTGTTATCGAACCAACCTTCCTTCTCCCGTCTCGCAGCTTTCAGCATCACCTTGAGTGTTTCCCCATCCGCCTCTTTCCACTTCCCGGCCGCCAATAAATCCCGCAGACGAGTATAGTCAACACCCATCGCTGATTTAAGCTGTACCGAAACACCGGCAACTGTTGACGGAATTGGTTCCAGGAGATAACTCAACCAATCTTGCATCGACTGCGGCCGTTTTTGCGGAGCGGATGCCATCCCTTTTTCTATTGCTAAACTCACCCAATCCTTCACTCCAAAATTTTTCGCAGGTGGCAATACTTCATTTCTATAATGCCGATTGAGGGAAGCTGTTGGCACTTTTCCAGTTACCGCATAATATAAAGATGCAGCTAAAGCATAAATATCAACCGTTGGTTTACCGCTACCTTCGATATGCTGTTCCCAAGGAGCAAAAGCAGGGTTATGAGGATGTCTGCTACTAATAATAGTTGGCATTAATTCACTTGCAAGACCAAAATCAATTAATACTGCTTGCCCGTTCGGACGCAACATAATATTACCTGGATGGGCATCTCGATGGACAATTCCGGCTTGGTGAACATCACTTAATGCTTCTCCAATTTGGCGGATAATTGCCACTGCTTCTGTATCCGGGAGTCGCCCCTTTTGCTGTACGGCATTAAATAAACTTTGCCCGACGATTAAATCCATTACCAAACAGTGAAAGCCTGCTTCCTCAAACAAATCGCTAATACGAACAATTCCAGGATGCGCGTTTTGGCAAAATTTGGCTAAGATTTGCCCTTCGCGGATAAATCTGCGAACAAAGTTGGGATATTCTGGGTCATTTTGCAAACTTAGATTCGGCGTTTTGAGGACAACTTGATAGTTAAGTTGCAAGTGTGTGGCCTTGTAAGTCATACCAAATCCCCCCATTCCCAGGATGGTGTCAATGCGGTAGGGGCGAGTTTTGAGGATTTGTCCGGGCGTCCACAGCATAGCAGGTTGTTTAAATTCTTTTTAGTTGCTAATTATGATAAACTGTCTCGCCTTTAAAAAGCAATGAAAAGGAAGCCTTCTCAGGATTTACGCACTCCGATTAAAGAAACCGGGTTGTTAGAAAATATCTCGGTGACAATGCGTCTTACCGTAAAAACCCGGTTTCTGGACTAAAGTCCTTACTACAAACAAAAATATGTTTTTCAATTCAAGCAGTTGTTTTAACTGGATGCAGCGGAAAGAAAACAGCCGGAGAGACGCAGAAAAACTCTGCAAGTTTTTGTATGTGTTCGGTCGTAAGTTGGCGCTTTTCACGGAGGATGTCAGAGACAATAGACTCGGTTTTAAAAATAGGAACTAGGTCTTTTTCTCTGAGTTCAAATTCTTCTATTAAAGCCTTTAACAGTTCTACTCCGTAAATGTCAGGTATGGGTTCTAAAGTTTGCTCGTACTCATAAACAAGGGTTCCCAGTACGTTGAGGTAGTCGCGTTCGTCGGGAGTCAGTTCGCCTTTATCCAACAAAGAGTCGATCGCTTCTTGAGTTGCCATTAACTCCTCCTCAGCAGTTATGGATCGGGGAGGAAATGTTTTCAGTAGTTCGATATAAGCGCTAGAGTTGTTCATGTGAGTATCCTCTATTGAGAAAGTAATATTTTATCATTTTAGTTGAGTAATTTGATTGTTTAACCTCAAATCAACGCCGATTTACGCGGATAGAATTTAGTTATTTATCCCTCATAAGCTGTTAAACATCTAAACTGCATTAACTAAGTTGCCTTTATTTTTTATCTTTCGGTTCCATTTCATAATTAGT
>NZ_JAUBSF010000052.1:0-47218 GCF_036704615.1 Microcoleus sp. K4-B3 | reverse complement strand
AAGCGGAAAATTGCTGCGACGCCGAAACTGGGGGCGAAGAACCAGCCTGATTGACCCAAGGGGTAAAGCAGGAACACGGAAACAAACACGGCGATGGGGCCGGTGAATGCTAGGGCGTTGTAGGGACGGATGCCTACCAAACGGGAGATTTCGATCTGACGCAGGCAAAAGCCGATCAGTGCGAAAGCGCCGTGGAGGGCGACAAATGTCCACAGCCCGCCGAGTTGGAACCAGCGGGTGAAGTCCCACTGTGCTTCGGGGCCCCATAGGAACAGCAGGGAGTGTCCGAGGCTGTTGGCTGGGGTGGAAACTGCTACGGTGAGGAAGTTGGCTCCTTCGAGGTAGGAGCTTGCCAAACCGTGGGTGTACCAGGATGTGACGAAGGTGGTGCCTGTTAACCAGCCACCGATGGCTAGGTAGGCGCAGGGGAATAGCAGGATGCCAGACCAGCCTACGAAGACGAAGCGATCGCGTTTGAGCCAGTCGTCGAGTACATCAAATATGCCTCTTTCGTTCTGGGCGCGTCCGACTGCGATTGTCATTTACGCAAATCTCCAAATGGATATAATTACAACGGATCTGTCTCTAGTCATGAGTCTTCCACCGTTGCCTCTGCTTAGCAGAAAACAAGTTGGATTATGAACAGAGTTTACTTTTCTTTACCGTATTGACGATTATAGAGGTAATTCTTTACAAGAGCAAGTTTTTCTTAAAAAACTTTCGGCTCTTGACTTTTGACTTGTGCGAAGTCCCCCAAGCCCTCGAAGTCCCCGAAGTCTTTGCCCTGCATTTGGGAACTTCTACTATATAGGAGTCTCTGCGCTTTGCGTCAGAAGCCCCGTGGCTTGGTAGATGTATCGCCCTCAACCTCTGATTTTTCTAAGAAACTGGGTTTCCGTGGGTAAGTCCTATATATATACTGAGGATAGAGCTCCAAACTTAGGTTTTTAAGACTATATGTTCAGCATTGACATCATTGTGAAAAATACGCCCGTCTCGCTGTCGGTGCAGCGGAAGTTGGAGGAGGACGCTGAGACTGTTTACCAGCAGGTACTGGCGGCGATTCGCAACTCCCAACCGCAAGTTTTGGAACTAACTTGCGAGAAAAATCCTGAGAAAAAGGTGGCTGTGATCAGCAGCGAGATTTCTGGGGTGGTGGTTTCTCAGAAATCGGGGGCGTCATCTACAGGCAGATCCCCTGGTTTTGTCTCGCTGTCGGCTGCAGAATGAGGGCTGGGGGTGTTGGTGCCGATATGGGCCAGTCAGCGGTTGCTGTGCGGGATTTGGGTTTTTGCTGGCCGTCGGGCGATCGAGTGTTGCAAGGTTGCTCTCTGGATGTACCCAAGGGCGAGTTTTGGATGCTTTTGGGCACTAACGGCAGCGGCAAGTCTACGCTGTTGAGGCTGATGGCTGGGCTGCTGCACCCCCAGTCGGGGGAAATTGACTTGGGTGGGCGAGTGGGTTTTGTGTTCCAAAACCCGGATCACCAACTGGTGATGCCGACTGTGGGTGCGGATGTGGCTTTTGGTTTGGTGGAGGAAAAGCTTTCTAACGTTCAGGTGCGGGCGAGGGTGGCGGAGGCTTTGGAGGCTGTGAATTTGCTGGAGTTGCAGCGGCGGCCGATTTATGCTTTGAGTGGGGGCCAGAAGCAGCGAATTGCTCTTGCTGGGGCGATCGCCCGTCACTGCGAAATTTTGCTGTTGGACGAACCGACGGCTTTGTTAGATCCTGATTCTCAGTTGGATTTGGTGGCGGCGGTGCAGCGGTTGGTGAAAAATCGCGGGATTACGGCTTTGTGGGTGACTCACCGTTTGGATGAGTTGAATTATTGTGATGGGGCTTTTTTGTTGGAAAAGGGCCAAGTCGTCGATCGGGGAGATCCGGCGCGTTTGAAGCAGCGGTTGATGCAAACTCAAGATGTTTAGCCCTCAAGCAATTTGAGAATTAAGTCACTCTGCGCTATGGAAATCGCAAAGAGAGTCAAACGAAGTGTGCCTCCGCAGACTAAGAAATAAATAGGGTATTTAACCAGAATTTCGCTGCACGCCAAATTAATCTCGCAATCCTCGATCGCGCAACAAAGCATCTGCCCAAGCTGCATCTGTTTCCGAAAGTGGCGGTACTGATGGCAGACTATAATTTATCTCCAGATCGTAACCTGCAATATCATATATTCCATTGAACAGCATTTGCAAATCAACAACAGGCTCAGGATCTTCTGAACGCAAAGGCAACGGGAAAGAAGGAATTACATTCTGAATATTAAAAGCATATAAATCACCGCGAGGACGGCGGTTGCCGCGACACACCAAAATGCGATAGTGACTCTCAATATTATTGCCAACAATTGGCATGGGTTCCCCATTTCGCAGTAAATCAATTTCAATTAAATGAGTGCGCGTACCTAGTACCTGTTGGCGTTTTTGTTCATACATCTGCCGTCCTTTACCAGAACGCTTATTAGCGGGTGAAAGAATTTCAATAGCTGTTACCACTTCTCTGGTTTCCACCTGTTTAATTTCTAAATAAGCTTCTTTGACAATCTCAGGAACAGGAATTGTCACAGTCACTGGTTGTGTTGGGGCTGACAAAACAGCCACATTCGGCATTGAAGGATTGCTGGCGTTTGCCAAGCGCTGTACCGTTATATCTGGAATACCAACACTCACAGAACTTTCTCCGCTGGTTTCATACATTCGCACTTCTACCGCGACTCGATATTTAGGCCGCAGTTGGGGAGATAAAAATCTGGCAATTTCACTAATCAGCAAGTTATGTATCCCAGGCCAAAAGTCGGGATGCTCTAAATACGGGTCCATACCGGGAAAGGGAGATGGCATTGATGTGACTCCTTGACTCAAGTCTATTTATAGTTTAGCAACGTTTTTTTGGGGAAATTAGGGCCGATCGCACTTCCGGTAAAATAGAATAATTCCTATTTGTGGAAGGGCGATCGCACTTTTCAACAATTAAACTTCGATCGACAATTGCATCGGAATTGGAACGCTGTTTTCATCTAACACAGACAGCGCATTCACGAAAACAATTGTATGGGGGACTGCCGGCATTAAGCGGCGCAGTGCATTTAGGTAAGATTCAGCATCGGGACGGCGGGCGAAACGGGCGACTGTTAACCGCTGACAGTTGGGGAGGTGGCGAATTAGATGCCAAGGTTGAAGTCGATCGCGATATGTCGATTGTTTTGGTATCATAGGAAAATCCTTCCCACTTTTGTGGGTGGTGAATGAAAGGCGATCGCTCTAGATTTCTCAGGTCAGGGGGCGATCGCTGTTAACTATCTTTATTAAAAGATATGAGCATAGCTGCTGTCAAGCATAAATGGGATTAATTCGATTGCGAGTTCGAGAATTCGCTGAGGAGAAGGGTTGGACGCTCAAAGAAGTCTCTGACAGAACGGGAATTCCCTACAGCACGGTTAAAAAATACGCCCAAGCCCCCAAAATGGCAACGGTGGACTACACGGCTTTGCAGAAACTTGCTGAAGTCTTCGATGTGATGGTGGAAGATTTGGTTGAGGTTTTGGAACGGTAAACTGATTTTTCAGCGGGAAAATGGGGTTAATTCGGTTGCGAGTTCGAGAACTGGCTGAGGAGAAGGGTTGGACGTTGAAAGAAGTTTCTGAGCGATCGGGCATTCCTTACAGTACGGTTAGAAGTTATGCCCATTCTCCCAAGCTGGCAACGGTAGATTACACAGCTTTAAACAAAATGGCTCGCGTGTTTGATATTGCGATCGAAGATTTAGTTGAGATTTTGGAAGAGTAGGCGATCGCTTAAACTAGGGAGTAGAGTGATAGCTTAGTTGATTAGGGCACTGAGCGAGGTAATTGTGGGGTTGACTGTGGGTGACTTAACTCGATTGGAACTCCTAGTTTCTCAGAAAGTTCCAGAACATTATTGCTAAAGTCAGCCGCTCCAGCTAAAACTCCAGTAATCATCGTAGCAAATGTGAACAGGGCAACTAAGCGGGTTTTAATTCTCTGGGGTTTTCGCTTGTCAGGAGTATTGATGTCCTCTTGCAAGTCATCCAAATGAACCAATACTTCTTCACGTTCGGCTTCTGGGAATGTTTGAGCCATATTGCGGAGAGAACTGATTAGTCTAGTAATTTCCTCAACATTCTGTCCAATATTTTGGGAGAAATCGGAAACAGTACCACTGCCACTCTGAATAAAGCCAATACTTGAATTGCTAGCGTGGATTGTTGTGTGATTAGTAGTAGATTCATTTTGATTGTGAGTCATAGTAAAATGGCCTCCTGTGATTAGGGTACCTTTATTATTACCTATGTATAGGTTAGAGTGCATACTAAGTTGCTCTAAAATTTTTTCTTCTATTATGTCAGCGTCAGAACGCAATTTAGACATAGCTTGTAAAAGCCTCTGCATATTACGGATATTAGAAGCTCCTATATCAGATTGCCTACTAAGTTGAGATTGCAGGTGCTGAGTGACGGCATGAAAATTATCGCAGCTAGTCTTGAGCCATTCTACAGATTTATAGGGATTATCTTGGATTTGTTCGCACTCATTCCATATTAAATGAAGAGTTTTAGCGAGAGTTGTTTGTATAGAAAACAAAAGGATAGCTGCTCGCGCACTATCCTGTACGCAGTGGGAAATTTTAATACACTGTTCGAGTAATGTTCGATCGAGCAGTAGTTCTGATTGAGTTAATCCGAAAGCTTGCGTAAAATTAGGTTCTATTATACAAAGCCATTTTACTAAAGCAAGTTCATCAACACTCATATCCTTGACTAAAGGCAAATTTCTTGCTTTCCAAGTCACTGAGAGGATACTTGCAGCATAAGCACTCAACAGAAATGTCCAATGATCCTCGCTATGGATTAATTTTTGTTCTCCTTGAATGAGGATGTCTTGCAACCATTTAAAATGATTAACCTGACTTTTGTAGTAGTGGCTAATGCCTAAAGTAATACCAAGCAATTCTGTAGGACGATAGAAAAACGATGTACGATCTGCGGGAAAAGCATCCCGACCAGATAGCCTGATTAATCCATCTGCCCAGCTTTTTATAAAATCTTCACTAAATTCTCTGCCACAGGCAATATTGTAGCCTACGGTAGCAAGAACAGGCGCCTCATTCAAGCGCTGTGGTGATAGTTTGGCTGCGTCTAAATTTGGAGGTACTTCTAATGAAATCTGGCTGTTTGTCTGATGCAAAATATAGTTAGCAAAACTGCTATCGGGTGATTCACTATGATAGTTTATCTGTAAATAGTTTACAATACTTTGCAACTGAGAATTGAAACAGTTCCTAATTACATCTATCATAGGAACCATTTACTTGCACGAAGTTTGATATTGAGCATTGCAGGCGACCATCCCCGAACATCCTGTAGGCGAGCGAGTAAACCCGCAATAAGTTCAGAGTAATAGATGGTTACAGGATCGGATGCGGGTAATAATGATTTCCAAGACAACGAAGTAAACTTCAGCACTTGTTCGCTGAGATACGTCAGATCGTAGTAGGTCGATTTAGGATGAAGATGAATAAGTAACGGCGTCGGTAGAGGTGTGCTGGATCGCTTAATCAGCTTCGATCCATTTGTACTTAGCAAGCGAGTGTAGCGCCCAAGTTGCAGAATAGTACCTCGTTCTGGTGCATAAATACCTTTGCGTTCGCCTTCTTTTACGTTAACACCCTGTTGAGATTTATCGAGCATTGTGAATGGGTGATCGTGGGAGATTGTTAAAAACGCGAATTCAACATTTTGTTCGTTACCGACTTGATCGACACACTCAGCAATAATATTAGCAACGTCAACATCTTTAAGTGGCCTCGCAGCGTGAAATACCAGTCTTACCTTATCATCTGGTTGCCAGCCATTGCGATTCTTTATTTCCTGCAAGATAGAGAGAGTGGAACTCCTTAATACACTAGGATATTCATCATAAGTACAGTCTTTAGACAAATTCCCCAAAAGGTAATTACCATCTCCTCGAAACACTGTGGTAATTCCCACAAATCGCTGTCGTTCCGTAAATCTACTACCCGATAGTTCGCAGGTGCCAACACCAATGACCAGTTCGTCATGAATAGTCAGATCGTGATCGACAGTCCAAGGTACACCATTCATTTTGGCATAAAGTGCAACCGTCAGATTTTGTAAAGTATATTGTAGGTCATTTTTCGATTGATTAATTGTGGCTAAACGAACCTCCTGAACTGGAATACCTGCCATTAATAAAAGTGATTTGGAGTGGATGTAGGGATTCTCGGAATCTGGTAGTCGTGTATGGTTATCCAGAAGCACTACCATTGCGGCATCAGGCATAATCTCTAGGCTAGCTAAAGTTAGTTCAATTGTGTCCCTATAAACAGTGGCAGGTTTATTTTGTGTATTTTTAAACCAGGGAATAGGCTGTAATATAAACTTCGGATTAACAAGACTAAAGATTTTTGCAAATCCACCAGTGTACCGGGATGTTTCTTGCCACTCTACATTTCCATCATAATCAATTTTTTTCTTCTTAATGCTGATACCGTCACGTAAGGTAGCGATAAAGTTTTCAACTGATCCCTGTTCTGTATCAGGGAAAAAAACAATTATTTCTGGAGTCTTCTTAGAAAAAGTTTGACGGCTAAATGGTCCATATTGCTCGATGCCAACCCAAGCGTAAAGCGATCTTTTAGTCCGTGCCGCATCAAAGCAATACTCAACTGATGATCCTGTAATTACAGACTGATATTCTTTCGTATTTATAGCTTCAATGCGCTCGCCAATTTTTCCTTGTAAACCGGGTGCGAGATCCAAAGGCGAGTTAAAGGCTAAAAAATTGTGCATTGTAGTAATAGTGCTATCAACAGCAGGGCCAATCAATAAGTTACTCTGCTCGTTATTAAGCGCAGACTCAAAATTTTTGTACTTATAGCCAAGTATGGCTTTGAGACAACTACTAAACGAGGCTTTAGAACGTTCTAGCCAAACTTCTTCCTCATGAATGGAGTCTATTTTGTCAAAGGATTCAGACAGATAAACAATTTTTTCTGAAATACGATCAATGCGCCCAACTAAGCGTCGCTGACCAGGAGCACATTGACGGCGAACGACATATAAGTCCCGAAGCTCAACACCCTCATTTTGAAGTGTGCTTAGGGATGCCTGAATTTGCCAATTAGTTTTGAGGCGAAGAAATAATCCAATACCTGATTCATCGTTCTGAATCTCAAAAGTTTTTGGTTCAAGAATGTATTTTGGAAAGACCTTGAAACTAGAAATAATGTCTGGTAAATTCTTGACAGTGCTAATAACTTCACGGATAAGTTCTTTTTTTTGAGCAAGGAAAGTAAAAGGTTTGCGCTTTAAAGGATTATATTCTGAGAAAATATCTGGTAGTAAATAGCTTATCCTACTGGTTATAAGTTGTAAATGTTCGTTACAGCTCAAATCCTCCAGTTGACCAAAGGACTTCTGGGGATTTGTGACCTTGGGAATACCGTACAGTTTGCCTTTTCGCCAGTGAAAAAACCACTCATCTCCCAGTAATTCTATAAAACTTTTTAATTCCTGGCTATTCGGTAGGTTTTGCACATATGCTTTGAAGGTTTTTGCAGAGAGTTCAACCTTAAAACCGTTGAGTTGAATATCCAATTTACTCATAAAGATACTTATATTTAAATAGAGTTTTTAGAATTTGTATTATAGGTGATCACTCAATAATATGAAATATGAACGTGATAAAACTTACATTATTGGAAATAATATTACATTTCAAGTATGTAGTTTTATACTCTATAATGAGCTTGCTATATTATTTTAGCGTTGAAAAGTTATAGATATGCTACATAAATAAAGTAGTGATTACCGTACTTGCCTTTAGTGCGATAACCCATTGTTGTAGTAGTGCAGCTAGTCTAAGCCGAAATAATTTAGATCTGGTTGCATTTTCTCAGCTATATGACTAGCTTTTGGTTAAAGGTGACTTACTGGTGCAGGTCACTTGTAGTTTAGCATTTCCTCAAAAGCAAAATCGCGCCCCCAAAAAAAGAAACGCGATCGCCTATTTTCCCGCTTCTCCCTCCTCCTCTGCGGCATTGTGGGACAGGCGGGACGCCTGTTATTTTCAGTGTTTCCTTCCCCTACTTCATCTCATATCCAAACAAATTCGGATCGACTTCTCCCAAATTTAAATCGGCCAAACCATACTCGGCCCAACGCCTTTCTACCATCGCCGCCACATCCGGATCGGACTCCAAAACTTCCCCCCATTCGTGATCGGTTTCCGGCGGCATCTTCGTAGTAGCATCAATCCCCATTCTGCCTCCCAAACCAATCTTTTCACTGGCAAAATCTAACGTATCAAAAGGCGTATTCGGCAGAATAAATACATCACGAACCGGATCGACTTTAGAACTAATTGCCCACACTACTTGACGCGGGTCGCGAATGTTGATACTTTTATCGACAACAATCACAAACTTAGTGTAAGTAAACTGCGGTAATGCACTCCAAAATGCTAAAGCAGCCCTGCGCGCTTGACCGGGATATGCTTTATCAATGGAGATAATTGCCGCTTTATAACTCAGGGCTTCCATCGGTAAGAAGAAATCGACAATTTCCGATACTTGCTGCCGCAAAATAGGGGTATAAATACGGTTAAGCGCGATCGCCATCATTGCTTCTTCTTTCGGCGGCCGCCCGCTAAATGTGGTCAGATAAATCGGGTCTTTGCGGTGCGTCATGCAGTGGAACCGCACCAACGGCGAATCTTCCACGCCGCCGTAATAACCCATGTGATCGCCGAAGGGCCCGTCGGGCAGAAGTTCCCCCGGCGTAATCGTTCCTTCTAGCACGATTTCCGAGTCCGCCGGTACTTCCAAATCTACGGTTTTGCACTTCGCCAATTGCACGCCGGAACCGCCGTAAAGTCCGGCAAATAACCATTCCGATAAATCTACAGGAATTGGCGTTGCTGCGGCGAGAATAATCAGGGGATCGACTCCAAGGGCGATCGCAACTTCCAACTTTTTACCAGCCTGCGCCGCTTTCCGCAAGTGTCGCGCGCCGCCCCGCACCGATAACCAGTGTACAGTCATCGTGTTTTTTGACTGCAACTGCAACCGATAAACCCCCACATTCGGCGTACCCGTTTCGCAATCTTTGGTAATTACCAAACCCAGGGTGATAATTTTGCCCGCATCTCCCGAATAAGGGCGAATCATCGGGATTTTGTTCAAATCCACCCCTTCTCCCTCAAATACCACTTGCTGACAAGCTGGGAAAAAGTCGCGGCCCGGTTTAGCTTTCACTACGTCAAACAGCACTTTGCCGAATTCTATCGCTTGGGAAATCTTTTTCGGCGGTTTTGGCTGTTGCAGCATTCCCAGTTTTTTGCCGAGCTCTTCTAGTTCGATCGGCTTTTCCATGTTCATCGCCCAGCAAACGCGCTCTTCCGTGCCCAAGAGGTTAATTGCTACGGGGAAATCTGCCCCTTTGACGTTTTCAAACAGCAATCCAGGGCCGCCTTTTTGCAGCATTTGGTTGGAAATTTCGGCAATTTCGAGGTCGGAATCGACTAAAGCGCTAATCCGGCGCAGTTGTCCTCGTTCTTCGAGCAGTTTTAGGAATCCCCGCAAGTCTCTTGCCATTGTTGTTAAAGAAATGTTAAGTGTCCCTACTATTATGCGGCGATCGGGGGATGGAGTGCGGGGTGGGGGCGATCGGGCGATCGCTAAATAAATTTCTCTTGTTATCGTTACTCTATGACTTGGTATTTCTCTGATTCATCAAAAATTGACTTTAGCTAATTTTTATTTGCAATACTCTTAACCATAATTTAAACAAAGCTTATTCTATTATTATTTAATCTACTGTTAACCAAAATTTAAAACAAGCTTATTATATTAAACCCCTTTCCTTGTGGATTTCAGTCTATCCTATGGAGGAGATTTGCAAAGCCTGCTATTAATATTGAGGACAAGGAGTTATGGTTTTCTTCACTAAAGGCTGGCGACGTGCCTTTATAGTTACGCTAGCGGTAGCAGCATTTTCGCTCTCGTTGATTACTTCCGCTGTAGCTGCTGTCACACTAAACGGTTCGGGAGCAACTTTCCCCAAACCTCTTTACGATCGCTACTTCTCTCAGATGAGAAGTGCAAATCAAATTACTGTAAACTACGAAGGAACTGGCAGCGGTGCTGGCATCAAAGCATTAATTTCAGGCACTGTTGATTTCGCAGGCAGCGACGCGCTGATGACGGCGGCGCAAATAGCCGAAGTAAAGCGCGGCGTCATGGCGGTTCCGACTGCTGGCGGCGCTGTTGCTGTTGTTTACAACTTGCCAGGAGTGAACAATCTGAGGCTAAATAACGATGCGATGAAAGGCATCTTTGAAGGTAAAATTACCCGCTGGAACGATGCTAAAATAGCGGGAATTTCTGGACAAGCTAAAAATTTGCCCAATACTCCAATTCGAGTAGCTGTACGCGCAGACAGCAGCGGTACAACCTTTATTTTTGCTAACCACTTGCAGGCGATCGGCAGCAGCGTCAAAGCAGCCGCTCAGCCGAGTTGGCCCGGAAGCCCTGTCAGCGGTCAAGGAAACCCCGGCGTAGCTGCTTTGGTGAAGAATACAGCGGGTGCGATCGGCTATGTTCAAGATACTTATGCTCGGCAAAATCAGCTCCAAACAGCATTTATTCAAAATAAAGCTGGCCGATTTGTAGATCCTAGCTTGGCTGAAGCAGAGAAAGCTTTAGCAGGGGAAACATTCCCCGCAGACTTCCGCTTAGTAGAAGGAAATCCTAACGACGGTTATCCGATTGTTGGTTTGACTTGGCTGTTAATCTACAAACAGTATCCTGCTGCGAAAGCAGAGGCTATTAAAAAGATGGTTAATTGGGTGATGACTACAGGTCAAGGTATCAACAAACAGCTAGAGTATACTCAAATTCCTTCAGCTACAGCTCAAAAGGTGGTTCAAACAGTTAATCAGACTGTGGTTGCCAGAGGTTAATTTGGGCGATCGCACGGGGTTATGAGTTGATGAGTTAAATGTAGGACTCAAAACTCATAAATTATCGGGTTAATGTGCGCAAAATTTACTGTGTAAGGTGCGCTGTGCGCACCCTACAAACCAGGTGCGCAGCGCGCACCCAGCCCATTAAATTACTCGTCTTGCAAGCAAATATTTCACTTTTTACGCAATAATTCCGGTATGACCAATCTTTCAAAAAAACCGAAAAAACAGACTCGGCAACCGGCAGAAATAAACACAGAAGTAGATTTGACAGATACTACTGGTGAAGCTTTATGGATGGAGTCAGGATTTACACTATTTGTATGGGGTTTTGCCTTAGCGACAGCGGGTACGCTGTTTTGGATGAGTGCGATAATTTTTAAAGATGCTTGGCCAGCTATTAGCAATTTTGGACTCTCATTCTTGTGGAATCCCAAGTGGGATATCGGCGAGTTGCAGTTTGGGGCTTTGCCGTTTATTTACGGTACTGTAATTAGTTCTGCGATCGGCATAATCATCGCACTTCCTTTAGGGCTGTCAGTAGCTATAGTTACTAGCGAGAACTTCTTACCCGTTTGGGTGCGATCACCCTTGGGGTTCATGGTTGAATTAATCTCGGCTATTCCCAGCGTGATAGTTGGCCTTTGGGGAATTTTTGTTTTGATTCCCTTTTTGTTGCCATTGCAGCAGTCATTGTTCGATAATTTCAGTTGGTTTCCCCTGTTCAGCAGCGAACCTTTAGGCCCCGGAATGCTGCCCGCTGGAATACTTTTATCGATTATGATTCTGCCCACAGTAGCAGCCATCAGCCGCGATGTATTGATGTCAGTTCCAGTCGATTTGCGAAGTGCTTCGATGTCTCTCGGTGCCACCCGCTGGGAAACGATATTCAAGCTGTTATTGCCAGCAGCTAGTTCGGGGATTATCGGCGCCACCATATTAGCATTGGGACGAGCTTTAGGCGAAACAATGGCTGTCACAATGGTAATTGGCAACTCGATTCAAATTAACCCATCCCTGCTCGCTCCCAGCTACTCAATTCCTGCTGTTTTGGCAAGTCAATTTCGGGAAGCTCTCGAACCGCTGCACATCGGCGCTTTGATGTATTTAGCCCTAATTCTATTTGTCATCACTCTGTTGGTAAATGCGATCGCAGTATTGTTAGTTCAGCTAATTGGCGTCAAAGGAGCTAAAAATTAACATCATCCAAAGCAACTTGGTCACAAGCCGCGCCGCCGGATTTATCCGCTGGTTCAATCTAAAATATCAAATCTAAAATTCCATGACTCAAACACAAAATTCAAACAGTATTCTGGATGTAGAAATCAACAACCCCCTGTCGCTAAGCAGAACTTGTTTCAGCCGGGGAATGACAGTTATCGCTTTCGCTCTGACAGCTCTGGCTCTGCTGCCTTTGTTTGCTATTTTATACAAAATCCTGGGGGAAGGACTCACACATTTGAGCTGGGAAGTGCTAGTATCTCTGCCCGCCCCCGTCGGAGTTGAAGACCAGCCTAACGGCTTTGCAAATGCGATTCTTGGGACAGCTTTAATGGTGGGAATTGCGACATTAATCAGCGTGCCTATCGGCGTAATGACGGGAATATTTTTGTCTGAGTTTGGTAGAGAAAACAAAGCGATGGCTAATAGTATTCGCTTTATTACCGTGATTCTCAGCAGTGTTCCCTCGATCGTAGTTGGCGTCTTTTCCTACGCCCTAATTGTCGTTACCACCAAAGCCTTTTCATCCTTAGCCGGCGGTTTCGCCCTCGGCATCATCATGCTTCCAGTTGTTGCTCTGACAACAGAACAAGCATTAAAATTAGTGCCTACTTCTTACCGTCTCGCTTCGGCTGGTTTGGGAGGCGGACGTTTTCAAACTATTTTTCGGATTATTATTCCCTCAGCACTTCCAACTATTACCACAGGTATTTTACTCGCTGCTTCCCGGGCCGCCGGCGAAACCGCACCGTTGATTGTAACAGCGTTGTCGAGTCAATTTTGGCCTCCTTTAGTTGATAAATTGGGCGAGATAATGCAGTCCCCCATAGGTGCAGAAACTATCTCAAAACTAAAAGAAATTCCCGAAACACTTCTGACTCCGACTCCTTCTATGTCGGTATTAATATATAGCTACGCCAGCTCTCCTTACAAGGAGCAGAACGAATTGGCGTGGACTGCTGCCTCTGTGCTTTTGGGCATGGTTTTGATTGCTAGCGTCGCATCCCGTACAGTAACTCGGAAACGCTTGCAAAATCGATAAATCAATAACTCAAGTCCATCTATCAGTCAAATATTAACAATATAACCAGGCAAATAATGAAACCTAAAGCTAACTTGAAGGCCGAAAACTCTACAGATAAATTCCTAGAAAATGCCACCCCGGAAATTGACCCCAATGCAATGCCAGCACTGCGGGTTCAGGACTTGAGTTTTTATTACGGAACTCACAAAGTCTTAGAAAATTTATCGATGAATATCCCTCACCCGCAAATTACTGCTATTATTGGCCCTTCAGGTTGCGGCAAATCTACCTTTCTCAAAGCTCTCAACCGGATTGGTGAATTGGAGGGAAAGGTTAAAATTAAAGGAAGAGTAGAGTTTTTTGGACAGGATATTTACAGCCCGAAAGTAAACATTAATAGTTTGCGCCGGCAAATTGGGATGGTGTTTCAAAGACCGAATCCTTTTCCGCTGAGCATCTACGATAATATTGCTTACGGGGTGAGGCTTTTTGGTCGCAAAAGCAAAGCAGAATTAGATGAGATTGTGGAATCTGCACTTAAAAGTGCGGCGCTTTGGAATGAAGTCAAAGACGATTTGAAGAAATCGGCTCAGGGGATTTCGGGGGGACAGCAGCAGCGACTTTGTATTGCTCGCGCTTTGGCTGTGCAGCCAAAAATTTTGCTGATGGATGAACCTTGTTCTGCTTTAGATCCGATTTCTACGATGAAGATTGAGGAGTTGTTTCAGACTCTGCGGCAGGAGTTAACGGTGGTGATTGTGACGCATAATATGCAGCAAGCGGCTCGGGTTTCTGATTACACGGCATTTTTTAATACTGATGAAAGTCGCATCGGCCGCCTGGTTGAATTTGGGCCGACAAGTCGGATTTTTACGTCTGCAAGCAATTCGAGTACGAGGGATTACATTCAAGGTCGTTTCGGTTAATACCAAAGTTCTTTTTTAGGTTTGTAGTTGCGCTTCAGCGCCGGCCGGCGCTGAAGCGCAACTACAAACCTGTTTCAACGTGACAAAAGCTTTAGTCCTGCTAATATCAGTATGGCACTGAACAGAAAACCGCTATAGTTATGTCTTTACCACTGCTTAAGCGAGAATTGGGTGTTTTCGGCGCTACTCTCATGGGGCTGGGCTCAATCGTGGGCACTGGAGTATTTGTGAGTATCGGGATTGCAGCGGAAGTTGCTGGGCCCGGAGTGATTTTGGCTGTGGGTATTGCTGCTTTAGTTGCTGTTTGCAATGGTCTTAACAGCGCTCAATTAGCGGCAAATCATCCTGTTAGCGGCGGTACTTATGAATATGGCTACAAATATCTCAATCCTTGGCTGGGTTTCACTGCCGGCTGGATGTTTTTGTTGGCGAAAACGGCTTCTGCGGCTACTGCTGCTTTAGGTTTTGCGGGGTATTTTTTAAATGCAGTTGGTGTAGCCGATCGCACTTACTTGATCCTAACAGCTTTAGTCGCCCTCGCCACCCTCACTTTAATTGTATTGACGGGAATTAGGCGATCGAATATTGCCAATACTGCCATAGTCTCAGTTACACTTTTATCCTTAGCGGTGTTTGTTGCTGTCGGTTTGCCAGAGGTAAGGTGGGAAATGGCCACCGTACAGAATGATAGCTCGATCGGCTCCATCTTCCAGGCCACCGCCCTGATGTTTGTCGCTTATAGCGGTTACGCCCGCATCACCACAATGAGCGAGGAAGTGCGGGAACCGAGGGAAACCATTCCCAAAGCCATAATTTTCACTTTGGTGCTGACAATGCTGCTTTACGTGGGGGTAGCAGTAGTTGTCGCGGGCGCAGGGGCACCCGATAAATTGTCTTTACAAACAGGTGGCACGACTGCACCCCTGGAAGTCATCGCCCGCAGTTTCCCAATTCCAGGAGTTTCTCAACTGCTAGCCGTCGGTGCAATTACCGCTATGTTGGGAGTCTTGCTGAACTTAATTTTAGGGCTGTCGCGCGTCTGGCTGGCGATGGGGCGGCGTCTGGATATGCCAAGAGTCTTGGCGCGGCTGAATCCAGAGGGGACAACTCCCTACGTGGCTGTGGTGGTTGTCGAAGTTACGATCGCACTTTTAATCCTCGTTGGCGATGTCAAAACCACTTGGTCATTTAGCGCTTTTAGCGTTTTGATATATTACGCTATCACCAACCTCGCCGCGCTGCAACTTTCCCCCGCCGAAAGGCTTTATCCGCAGTGGTTGGCTTGGGTGGGTTTGGGGAGTTGTCTGTTTCTGGCTTTCTGGGTGGAGAGGCAAATTTGGCTGACAGGATTGGCATTAATTGCCACCGGTTTAATTTGGCGGGCGATCGTCCGACTCCCAGCGAGAAAGTAGAATTGTGATAAATTGAAACAGCATCCCGCATTGTAGAGGGCCATGCCCGATCGAACTCCCTTGCTGGCGACTGAAGAATCTCCCGCATTCAGCGCCATCAGTCGCTATATCGCTCAAACACTAATTTCCATTCAGGAAAAGCATCCCGAATGGATAGCTGAAAAATACAGGAAAACCCCCTGGGCTAAACCTGATTTTCAGTCCGTTTTGATTGGAAAATTGACAAAAAGTTTTAGAGTAGCCAGCGATACAGATTCCCTGCTGCTGACTGCGAAAAAATACCTACAAATTCTGCTGGTTCCAGAATTCGTTAATTCACCTCAATTCAGCAAATTATGGGCCAAAATTCAGCAGCTAGCCCAATCTCAAACAGCACCAGCTAAATCACAAAACTCAGTTTCCTCAGAACCTCCAACTCCAACAGCCAATCAACCAGCCTCCCCTCCTGTCGGCATTGCTATCTTGCTGTTAGATGTCGAAAACTTGCAACTCACCATCGAAACCGAAAAATTCCTAGAGGGAATTTGCCACTATCCCATCCAAATCAAAGTTGCCTTTGCCAACTGGCGCAGCATGGGCAAGAAAGATGCCGAATTTCACCAGCGCGGCTATCAACTAATTCACGTCCCCCCCGGCAAAGACAGCGCCGACTTAAAAATGGCTACAGTCGGCGCCTCGATTTTCGTACATTATCCCACAGCCAAAGAGATTTTTGTCTGTTCGTCCGATCGAGCCCTCACTCACCTCAGCAACACACTGCAAGCCCACGGATTAACAGTATTTCAAGTCCGCAAACAAATAGATAAAATCATAGTTTTAAACAGCCAAACCAGACAAGTTGAAACCCATTCCCTCGTAACGACACCGGAAATTACACCCGTAGAACAATTAGTTATTCAGCTAAAAGAGTTAATCAAAAAAGAGCAAAAACGTACCTCAACTCAGTGGATAAAACTGTCTACAATTTCAGCTTTATTTAGAGAGAATTACGGTTTAGTCCTAAATCAAGTTGTTGCCCATCATTTGCTCGGCACTAAAACCAGGGATATATTTCTCAAATATCCTACCGATTTTGTCCTCCACAAACCCTCAGAAACTTCTCAAACTTATGTCACTATTTTTGAAGTCAGACTGTCGCCCCCACCGCCAATACTTAGCCAAGAAAATCTGAATAACCAGCAGGCAGCACCTGCGACCTTGACAGATATTAATTCTCTGGAAGACTTGGAAAGAGCTCTTGTCAAAATAGTTAGCGACTTAACCGACAACTCTCCTGAAAATTATGTATTTCTCTCTAATGTAGGTAGCGAATTTCACAGACAATACGGCAAACAAATTACCCAAATAATTAAAGATTTTAATCTCGGTAGAAAGTTTACTAAATTTTTGCAATCCTGCGCTTCTCTCCAGCTAAAAAAAGCCGAAAAAGGCTGGCAAGTTTCCCTCAATTAATTAAAAATTAAAATATATAAGCATCGCCATTACTAGCAACTTGAGTTATCATACAAACTGGACGTAAAGAAATGTAAAGGGATATGCAGGACAAAGTTGTGGTTGTGGTGGGTGCGACTGGCGGCATCGGTTCAGCGGTAGCCCGCAAACTCGCTGATGCGGGTGCGAGGCTAGTGCTCGCAGCCAGAGACAGCAGTAAATTAGACGCTTTAGCTAGCGAACTTTCAGCAACAGAGGTACTGTGCGTACCCACAGATATCACCGATTTACCGCAAGTCGAGACGCTGATGCACAAAGCGGCGGGGCATTTCGGACGAATTGATGCCCTCATAAATGCCGCCGGTGCCGGAATTCTCAAGCAGTGGAACAAGTTAGAACCCGCTGATTTAGATGCAATGCTTGACTTGAACTTAAAAGGCAGTTTTTACACGTCTCAAGCAGCGGCGAATGTGATGAAAGAGCGCAAATTCGGCCACATTTGCAATGTCATCGGGATTTTGGGCAAGCATTCGATGGCGATGGGAACGGCTTATTGCGCTTCAAAGTTTGGGGTAGTTGGTTTCAGCAAGTGCATGGCAGATGAGCTGCGACGCTACGGCATTAAGTTTACGCTATTCTATTTTGGCGGGGTGGATTCTCCTTTTTGGGATAATGTGAGTTTGAAGGTAGACAGGTCAAAAATGCTGAGTACCGAAACTGCCGCAAATGCGATTATGTTTGCTCTTTCGGCTGACCCGCAAGCTGTGCCGATGGAGATTAATATTCAGCCGGAAAGTCATTTGTTCTTTTAGCGATTGGGGAGTGACTTGAAGGCATTCGGGGTTCGGCAGCCAAAGCTCAAAGGCAAAAAAATTATGACATCTTTAAGTTTGAGAACTTGCCCGTAACCTCTATATCTAGGGTGCTTATGGGTACACCTGACCGCTTGAGGCAGACCTCGCGGCCGAATCCAAGTTATCGCAGACACCGGGTTTCTTTTAATTGCCGACCTATTTCTGCCTTCAGGGGGATTTAGGATATTAAATTTTTACGTTATTATTAAGCGCGCGCACTAAAAATACATGAAAAATATCCTTTCCTCAGTTCCTCCCTTGCAGTTTCCCACTGAAAATCAGCCGATTATCCATTTTTCACTTTCCATTTTCAATTATTGATTATGGAGTTCGATCGCATTCACTTTTACGTTGAAAATGCTAAAATATCCCGCGACTGGTTTGTCAGCCGCTTAGGCTTTCAATCAACAGCAGGTTATGCCAACAGCCACACTCAAACTGAAGTTGTCACCAGCGGCAATGTATGTTTTGTTTTATCTTCGCCCCTAACTCCCGCTAGTCTGGCTGCTAGTTGGTTGAAGTTTCATCCTCCCGGGATTGCCGATGTGGGTTTTCGGGTAAAAAATATCGAATTAGCGGTAGCTAGAGCGGCTGCCGAAGGCGCTAAAATCCTCGAACCGATTCAAGAAGACCTAAACGAAGGAGGCTATTTTAAGCGCGCAAAAATCGCTGGTTGGGGAGATTTAAGCCACACGCTCGTTGAGCGAATTGGTGGCCATTCACTGCTATCGGGTTTGGGTAAGCTGCCGCTGTTTACCTTGATTGACCACGTAGTGTTAAATGTTGAATCTGGCGATTTGTCAAGTGCTGTTAGTTGGTATCAAAAAATATTAGGTTTTCAACCGCAGCAAAATTTTGACATTCAGACTCAGAAATCGGCTTTGCGGAGCCAAGTTATGGTGCACGCTGAAGGTGGGGTGCAATTCCCGATTAATGAACCGGCATCAACTAATTCTCAAATTCAAGAGTTTTTGAGCGCAAATCGGGGGCCGGGAATTCAGCACATGGCTTTGCAAACTAATAATATTGTGGGGGTTGTTGCCGATTTGCGATCGCGCGGTTTACCTTTTCTGCCTGTTCCTCCAACATACTACTCCGAATTGCAGCAGCGGCAAAACTATTTGCCCCCAGATTGGCAATCAATTGCAGCTTCTGAAGTTTTGGCAGATTGGCAAGAAGATACTCCCGCAGCGATGCTGCTGCAAATCTTTACCCAGCCAATTTTTGCAGAACCGACTTTCTTTTTCGAGATGATTGAACGCCGAGTTACTTTAGTTAACGGCAAACAAGTGCAAGCGGGAGGTTTTGGCGCAGGGAATTTTCGAGCTTTGTTTGAGGCAATTGAACGGGAACAAATGAAGAGGGGAAGTTTGATAAATGATGGATAAAACTTCCCCTTTTTAGGTCAGGCTGGCGTGTTTATCAGCACTGCGATATCCCTCCACCCGTAGGCAATTTCTTTGAGTGCAACTCCTGCTCTGCTTGTCTGTTGTTCCTCCACTTTTTCACCTCCTAAAAATTCATAAAACCTGCAAGCTGAATTGTCTCCCAGTACCCAAACCAGCATCGAATTCAAAGTTAATTCTGCCAATTTTGTTGCAACTGTTCTCACAAGTTGCCGTCCGATTCCTTGACGCTGATATTCCTCCAAAATATAGATGGCAAATAATTCTCCTTGATAAACATATTTGCCAGTTCGCTCGCAACCACCCGCAGCAAAACCCACAATTTTTCCCTCGTCATTCTCAGCTACACACACAAAATCTTCACTTTTTTCTGCCTTTAGGAGGATTTCTCGCCAATTGGTTTCTCGCTTTTCATAGGATAACTGTGCGAGGTAATCTGCTGGTACAATTTCCCGGTAAGCTGTCCGCCAAGTATCTAGATTAACCCGTGCGATTGCAGGTGCGTCAGCGATTTTAGCTTCTCTCACAATCATCAGAAAATACTCCTTTCCCGCCCTGAAATTCTCTTTTCAAGTCTAGGCAAACTATACGATCGCGCCCTTCTAGTTTAGCTCGATACAGCGCTCGATCGGCCTGTCCAATTAACCCCTCAATCGATAAACCAGCAGAAGGCACAGCACTAGCGAGCCCCATACTGAGAGTTATAAACTTACTTACCTTGGAAGCAGCGTGAAAAATTGCCGCAGCTTTCAAATCGCTGCGAATTGATTCAGCTACCCGCATTGCTCCTTTCACATCAGTTCGCGACAAAATTACCGTAAATTCTTCGCCGCCGTAGCGGGCGGCTAAATCTCCCGCCCGCTGAGCGTTGCTAGCTAAAATCTGCGCCACTTGTTTTAAACATTCGTCGCCTCCTTGATGCCCGTAATGATCGTTGTAAAGTTTGAAAAAATCGATATCGCACAAAATTAAAGACAGCGACTCTTTTTCTCGCTGCATGCAATGCCATTCTAACTCCAATTTTTTGTCAAAACAGCGACGGTTGGGAATTTGAGTCAATCCGTCCACCGAAGCGAGCCGCTGCAATTCCATGTTAGCTGCTTCTAATTTTAATTTGGCTTGTTCTAAAGCTAAATTTTGCCGAGCTAATTCTTCACTTTGCCGTTTTTCTTGTTCGTACAAAAATCGGATAGAAGCTTCAGCTTTTTGCAATTCTTGCTCCGCAAATTTGCGCTTAACAAACTCGCCTAATTGAGAACCTAAACCACCTATTATCTGAAGTAACTCTTGATCCGGTGGCAGTTCTTCCCGACAAAAAAAAGTCATTACTCCTACAACTTGGCCCCTAGCGTGAATGGGAAAACCGAATCCCGATCGCAGTCCCGCTTGCTCGGCCAAGCGCGATCGCACGAAATTGCGATCGCCGGCAAAATCAGTAATCCACTGCGGAGAACCGCTCCTGGAAACCGCTCCCGGCAAACCCTCACCCGGAGCCAAAGTAATTTGCGGGTCGTTTTCGGCAAACTCGCTAACTTCTTCCGCTGCCTGCCAAACTGCCACCCGCCGCCAACAAGGAGTTTCCTCGATCGGACAGCAAAGTGGCAGCCACAAAAGCGGATCTTTTTCTGATTTTATTTCAGCACCAAATCTACTTTCTTTATCCCCCTCTGCGGGCGTCCAAAGTTCGCCAATATCCCACCCAAAACTTTGGCAAATACCTTGCAAAATTCTCGGAGTTGCGCTATCTAGAGAACTTGATTCTGACAGGATATGAGTAACAGCATACTGTGCTTCTTGACAATTTTTTATGCGCTGTTGCTTGGTAATGTCTTTGCCGATATAAACAAAATCGTGTAGAACATCGCTATCTGGATACTTGCTTCCTATGCTTGTCTCGAAAGTAGAGCATGAAAATGCGACAATCAGCTTTAAACCTATTTTCGTTTGGCAAGCTACTTTTACTTGAGGCCAATATTCGCTTTTAAGTGCAGGAGGTAGCTGGCTGACTTTGCGCAACAATTCCTCGTCAGTCGTAATCATGGATATGGATTTGCCGATAAATTCTGCTTCTGTATATCCAAATAATTGCTGTGCAGCTTGATTCACTTTTTTGATTTTTCCTGATGTTGCTGTTACTAACAAAACATCGCCTAGGGAATTAATAATTTTGTCAATATAATCTCCAGTCGCAGCTAAATAATCCACTTTAATACTGTTTTCGTTGGCAGCCTGAAGCATGCTTTGCTGAGCTACAATACTATCTGTCACATCTTCGCATAAAATAATCAATCTGTCAGCATTGGCTTGTCCCTTATAGCCAAAGATGTACAAATTTAGATACACATAAGATCCATTTTTGAGAACTCGGGTAATTGATTTTAACTGAAAGTCTTGCTCTCGTTCTTCAATAATGCCTTCAAGGATTCCTTCAATTCCAATCAGTTCAGGAAAACAATCGCGCACGTCTTTTCCTTCGGCTACTTCCTCATGAATATAGCTAAAATCTTGCACTTTCAAAGATATTTCTTTAATCTTAAGTTCCCGATCCACTGCGAGGTATTCCATCCTGCGTAAGGATAACAGCTTATAAAGAAGAATATTAATACTTCTTGGGCTGCTCTCTACAGTTAATGTTGGAAGTATTTCGTTATTGTAGAGCATCACTCTCCAAGGTTAGCAGGTAAAGTTAGTTGTTTTTTGGCTGCTATTTCTCATGGGAATTTTTATACTGGCGGATGCCACCACCTGTTACCGCTGGCTAATTTATGGAAACAGTGCACTTTTGATTCTCCAAACAGTTTTTTGCTTCTTTTAAAAATGGGCAAAATATTAATTTTACCAACTTTATTTTTGAGAAAGCGCAGTCAAAATCAGTCTCACTTGAGGTTGAGATTTATGAACAATACGTAGCGGTTTGCACTATTTGTGCCGCACATCTTAATTTTAAATTCCCCGATATGGGTTACAACCGCTAAACTTGAGGAGCGGCACAGTTTAATTCAAATGTTCCCTTTAATTAGAACCATTCCTATAGACCTTACCTCCCCTGGTTATTTGTGTCAATTTTTGTAAAGAAACTGTTACCTCTAAGTGATATTATAATATCGAACAATTTGTATAAAAGCTTAAAAATATTCTGCTAAATGCTGAGACTTATTACCGACTTTGATGGCCCGATCATGGACGTGTCCGATCGCTACTACCGAGTTTACCAGCAGTGTCTCGCCGAGACTCAGCGTTCGGACCAACCAGTGCGCGAACTCCCCAAGGCAGAGTTTTGGGACATGAAACGCGCGCGGGTTCCCGAAACCGAAATCGCCATTCTCTCAGGATTAGACGCAGCCCAAGCCCGCGATTTTGCCCAGAAACGCCGTCAAACCGTCCACACCCTACCCTACATGATTTACGATCGACCTGTTCCCAGCGCTCTGGAAACCCTCGAAAAGGTGCAGCGCGCTGGAGTAGACTTAGCGGTGATGACCATGCGCCGGGTCAGGGAACTAGATGAAGCTTTCAACCGCTGCAATTTAGGGCAATTTTTCCCTGAAAACCGCCGCTATTGCCTCCCCAACGATTACGTCAAAACCGGGGATGTCAAAGATAAGCCCCTGCTAATGGCAAGAGCTCTCGCCGAACTGCCGCCGGCTTCTGACCTTTGGATGGTTGGCGATACGGAGGTGGACATTATAGCAGCAAAAACGCACGGTGTTAAGGTAATTGGTGTTTTGTGCGGAATTCGCGATCGCACCCAACTAGAAATGCACCAACCGGATTTAATTGTTAACAATTTGAGTGAAGCAGTTGAGATTATTTTAGGTCGCCAAAATTAGTCATTAGTCATTAGTCATTAGTTATGAGTTATTAATTGTTAGCTGATGTTATTTGTCCGAGGTCTTGATTTCACAGTTATTAGTTGTTGGCTGCTGACTGCTGACTAATGACTAATGACTGCTGACTAATGACTGCTGACTAATAACTGCTGACTAATGACTCCTGACTATCGCAGAAAACCGCTGACCAGCCACAGAATTAAAAACGTAAACAAAGCGATAAATTTCTCTGTTGTTATAAATGCCGGACTGACAAAAGATCCCACAAGGCCTCCCAGCAGCAAGCCTATAACCAAGCCAGCCACAGTCAGCAGCACGGCCCGACCAAATTTTTGTTCCTTGCGATTAACAAAATAAAGACAAGAGCCGACCCCAAGAGCCAGAGTCAACTGTAGTAAAGCATCATTAGCCGCCGGATAAATACTCAGTCCGCCTAACCCCACATACACCCCAGCCGGCCACAAAATGTCCGATCGACTAGGAGTATCGATCAGCCGCTGCAACCAAGCTGGGCTGCCACTAGGAGGAGAGGGAGTAAAGCTTGCGGGTGGGGGAGTCAGCCGCTCGGGAAAGCGGATGCGTTCGGGGACTTTAATTTTACCTTCCTGTCGCTGCCGCAGGCGATCCATGAGGATCGCGTCGTAGGCTGCTTCGATCGATTCCAAACGTTTCTTGTCACCACTGTACTGCTCAGCTAGGCGCGTGCGGGCCTCTTGCACTTCATCAAAGGAAGCATCTTCATCGACTTCAAGCAGTTGATAGGGAGTTGGCTCACTCATTGTAATAACCCGCTGAAGACTCTCGTTATAGAGCAATCTTAACAAGAGAGGAAAGCGGGGCGGGGGCTCTGCCGCTTTCCCAAAAGTTTTGCTGCTAGTTTTTAGTGCTTTAAAACAGGAACCAGCAAACCTTAGGAAGGTAGAAGCTAGTAGGCATTCGGCATTCGTAAATAAAAAATAATGAATCCAAAGATTTTTATTTTTATCTGGGCCGTCTAAAATTTAACCTTCTGCCAAATGCCCTCAGAATGAACTTGTCCCGCAGGCGCTCACAATTCCCGACCACTGGACTTGTTTAAGTCGATCGCGGCGGTAGGAAAAAAAGCGAGCCGAGTCAGAATAAGTACAGAAAGGAGCGATCGCCACTTGACAAAGATCAATTCCCAACTGCTGCAATTGCAGAGCATTGCAGAGGCGAACATCCAAGCGTACCTTTCCCGGTTCTGGATCGGCTAAGACAGGCGTTTCCGGGAGTTGTTCCAAAAACTCTAGAATGCCGTCTGCTGTCGCACTCACGGCACTCTTAGGAGCAATGGTGGCTCCCAGTTCCGCTGCCACTGCCACAGATACCTGGTAAACCTCTCCAGCGATCGCCGGCCCCATAGCAATCTTCAGATTTTCTAGTTGACTGCCTTGTGCCACAAGTTGAGCGATCGCCTCTGGTAATATCTTAGCAGCAGTCCCGCGCCAACCCGCGTGAACTGCCGCAACCAGTCCCGTGCGATCGTCAGCAATCAGCACCGGCACGCAGTCGGCCGAGCAAACCCACAGCGCCTCCAATTCTCCCTCGGCCACCAAGCCATCAGCCTCAGCATAGCTTGGGGCGGCAGTTTCCGGGTTGGGAGGCACAACCGGGGGCAACTGAGTGGTTTTGAGTACCGCATTGCCGTGTACCTGTTGGAGTCGGTAAACCTTAGCTCCAGGTTGCAGAACTTCCGTCAGATCGATCGGCCCCTGGGGCGAGAAATCGCGAGTAAAAAAGCCGTGAGACCAGCGAGAAAGCAAGCTGCAAGTCAGATAGGGCAAGCCTTCAGAGTTCTGCCACTCCCAACTAATACCGTCTGGTTGTCCGGCGCACTCAGAGTCAGGAACATTTGTCAAGAGATCGCCAGCTACAGTCATGAAACCTATCCTTACCCAAGCGAATCATTTAGCTTGTATTCTAAACAATCAACAATTATGCCGACTACGTTTAAATCGACGATCGGCTTTAATCACAAAATCGCGATTCCTCGGCAGTTAACTCCGGCGGACGCCACCAAAATTTTGCATGACCCGAGAGCAAAATTTCGGTAACTAATTAACATATACGAACGCCAAAGCGCTATCATCAGTGTGACCGTCACAGACGAGTTGTCAGTGCAATCAGGCTCGAAAAAACCAGGGTATCCATCGCGACTCTACCCAGCGGCATTCGACTTATTCGATGCGCCAAAAAAATTGCCTCAAGCCCGGTAAAATCATTTAGGGCTGTATAAAGACAAGGATTGCAATACATTCGATCCTGACTTCGATCTCCTTTTACCCCCTGTTGAGTTGGGAAAAAAAATCGTGAAACCAGTTCCAGACAAGCAAATAACAGCCCATTTGAACACCAAACAGCAAAAAAAGAACCCTACAGGCGCCCGGACTCGATCGCGCCTTTTGTCCGAGCGCTCACTGCTGGTGGGACTGGGTTGCCTTGCCAGTCTGGGACTGCTCAGCAAAGGCTTAGTTTGGGCCCAAGCCGAAACTCCGCCAGCAGAACAAGCCGTCCCCGGCGCAGCAGAGCTCCAGCCATTATTTGAAGCTCCTCTCCCGCCCCCGGAACCCGAATACAGCCAAGGGTCGCCAGAACCAGACCCCGCACCGCAGGCAGAAGTTCCGCCGTCCGAGCCTTTCGATGCCCAACCGCCGTCCGAGCCGGAGTACGCCAGCGAACCACCTCCCACCCAATATTATCTGCCGGAACCCGCGCTGATTCCCCTGCCAGAAGCTACGGCCCAGGAGCCACCTTTTGAAGCGCCAGTTAACCCAGCCCACGCTGAAATCGACCAAACAGACTACAGCGTTGGCGCTACCAGCGAGTATCAAGAGTACGAAGCGCCAACAAGAATAGAGTTTGCAGAACGATCGAGCGGCTGCGAAGGAGTTGGCGGTTTGTGTGCGCCTCCTCCTGTTTCCGAGCCGGTGACGGCAGATGCCGGTGAACCCAACTACAGCCCGGAAACTCCGATCGCAGACGACGGCTATATTGCAGCCCCTCCTCCTCGAAATCTGCCAGAAAGCATTCCAGACAATGTTCGGGAAACTGTGGCCGGAAATAGTAGCGGGAATCCTGTCAGTAAAATCGGTCAAGCCGTTCAACAAATAGGCAGCCAGGTTTGGGGGGGTTCAAACCCGCCGGAATCTGCTTACGCACCCCCGCGCTACTCAGCAGGCGCTGGCTACTCGGCAGACGCTGGATATTCGGCAGACGCTGGATACTCGGCAAACATCGGCTACTCCGCAGACGCTGGATACTCCGCAGACGCTGGGTATTATGCTGGATCTGCATCTTACGGCGGGGCTCCAGCGCCCAGCATGGGACTCGGGCCGGTTCAAGTCGGTGCGGTTAGTGTCAGCAGCGGCAGCAATACCGGTTTTGCTTACTACAATCTCACGCCGCGTCCCGCAGGCCTGCCCGGAAATGGCAACAGCAGCTTGCTGTTTCCGCTATCTATTGCTTCGGCAATTACTTCGCCGTTTGGGTGGCGGACTCATCCAGTTATGGGCTACGGCAGGTTTCACACTGGAACTGACTTGGGGGCCCCGCTGGGAACGCCGGTACTGGCCGCCTATGCAGGTCAAGTGGCGATCGCCGATTGGTTGGGCGGCTACGGTTTGACGGTGGTTCTCAACCACAACAAAAAGTCTCAAGAAACTCTCTACGGCCACCTTTCGGAACTGTTTGTGAAACCGGGAGAGTGGGTCAAACAGGGAGAGACGATCGGCCGCGTCGGCAGTACAGGAATGTCTACAGGGCCTCACCTGCACTTCGAGGTTCGGCAAATGACTGACCAAGGTTGGGTGGCGATCGACCCTGGTTCTCAGCTAGAATTCGCTCTGGCAAAAATGATCGGCACTTTGGAAACCGCCAAAGTACCGCAAATGCCGAAAATGGTGGAAATACAAACCGCTAACTCACTCAAGGATTTGGAAAACGATCTGCCGCAGCTTCCACCTCTGCCGCTGGGAATGGACATCGAAGTTCACAACCTCCAGCCGCCATTCCCGGAACTGTTAAAAGCTGACACTTCTAAGCCCAAAGATGCCGAAGCAGTCAAACCCAAAACTCAGAAGCAAGCTAGCAGGTAAAATGGCGGCTTGGCTGGATTAATTTTTTTAGGGGCGGGCTATTCGCCCACCCCTAAAAAAATTGATGTTTTGTAGAACGGGCACTGCTATCCTGTTGCTGAGCATGGTGCAAGAGGTGTTGATATCAGATCCGAGGGATTTCTCGTTACCAGAAAAAGCCTGGTAACGAGGAAAAACCGATAAAAATTGGTAACTTGCAGCTTATGCTAATAGCGCAGCATTTATGGGAATTAATTTTATTTCTGATTATTGTAGCCGGCCCGATTCCCTTAAGCTTGTCTCTTGCTTTCGAGAATCAGAACGAAAACAATAACTATTCATTTCCCCATTTTCTCCTGGTACTCCTGACGGGATGGAGCATTGCACAAGTTTGTATCGGCTTGATTTTAGGAAGTGCCGATCGACTAAATATTGCTGCGGTTGTTATAGCAGAAATTCTGATTTGTGCGATCGGCTTAATCCTGATTTATACCAAAAACCACAAAACTTTTACCTTCTCGCAGTGGCCGATTCCCCGAATCAAGCAACCTCGGGATATATCCGAATATCTAATTATTTTTGCCACCGCTGTTGCAGGACTTTTGCTGTTGGAAACTCTCGCAACCAAACCCACAACCAATTATGATTCATTGTGGTTTCACCTGCCTGCGATCGCCCGATGGTATCAAACCCATTCATTTACATTATTAGATACTGCTGGAAATTGGATTTTTGAACAAGAGCAAGCTAAAGTATATCCGTACAATTGGCACGTTTTATCTGTTTTATGCTTAATCCCATTCAAAGAAGATTTTCTCGCAGCTTTTCCCTTGCTAATTGCCTGGGTACTTGAGGGAATTGCCGTCTATCTATTGAGCGTAAAATTTGGATCTACCCGGATTCACGCTATGGCAGCATCATCTTTAGTATTGACAGTACCGATGGTGCTCAACCAAGTTAATACCATTCAGCCAGACTTACCGCTAGCGGCAATATTTACAGTAGGTTTGTATCTTGGTTTA
Source organism: Microcoleus sp. K4-B3 (assembly GCF_036704615.1). NCBI lineage: Bacteria > Bacillati > Cyanobacteriota > Cyanophyceae > Oscillatoriales > Microcoleaceae > Microcoleus > Microcoleus sp. K4-B3. Next base: position 18,996 of record NZ_JAUBSF010000052.1, on the reverse strand, counting down.
TCCTATCACAGCAGCCGATCGCAATCCGAACTCTCCCTATTTCTGGCAGCCACAGGAATGCTAACCGGAATAAAAATCACTGGGATAGTCTATGCAGCCTCACTTTTAGGAGGATTAGCAATATTAGAAATTAAAAGATTAGCCCTTAATAAAAATTTTACACCAGCTAATTTTAGAATTCGCCACTTTATCAAACCAGTCTTGCTGTGCGGCATAGCTTGTTGCTTGTTTTTAGGGGGTTTTTGGTATGCGAGAAACTTGCTGCACGTCAATTATCCTGTCGGCGAGGCTGGCGATATTAAAGTTCCCTTACAGCCTTATTCCTTACCATCTCCCGTACCGCAGGCAACACCGCCGATACAGCAGGTAACACCTACCCTACCTGCGCCGCCCGCTTCGCCACTTTTAAAGATTTGGCAAAGCACTTTAGCAGCTCAATTTAATCCCAGCAAAATTTCCCACTGGCAAACTCTCGGCTTGCAAATCCTCATTAGATTGCAACTGCCATTTCTGGCGATCGCACTTCAGGTATTGGCAGCGCCTCTGGCTTTGATCGAAGGTAAAACCAGAATAATTAATCAAAATAATATTATTTTAATTGTACTTCTCGCCAGCACAGGAATTCTGTATCTAATTACACCTTACACGTCCGGTACTGCGGGAAATTCGATCGGTCAAATAAGTCCTCTACTCGGTTTTAACCTCAGATACGGATTTCCATTTTTAAGCGTACTCGCCATCGCCGCAGCAGCTACAGCAACTCTCTTAAAAACTCAAAATCTAGTTGTTCTGGTAGTTGTTTTGATTGGTGGTTTTTGCGGAATTATTAGCAACACAATTTTTGATTATATTAAAAATGCTTCTTTTACCGGAGATAGTATTGTTTGGGGGAGTTTGTTGATTGACAATTTTAAGTCTAATCCAGTAGAAGCTATTAATAGTATCTGGAAAATCTTAGCCCCCAGTTGGCAATATATATTAAGAGATCCGATATTGTATATTGTGTCAATCACGCTGGCTGCGATTTTCTGGATAATAAATCCTGGCTTAGGATGGCTAAATCATCTACTTCCTACCCGTAAAAAATCGATTTATATAGTGATAATTGGTGTGTGTATAGGATTGATAGTAATTGGTCATTGGAGGGAAAAGCGAGATTTGGCACGTACAGAACTGTATCGCGGTATTTACGAATATATTGACAAAAATACAGTACCAGATGAAAGAATAGGATTCTTTTTAAGTTCGCGCAGCTACCTTTTTTACGGGAAAAACTTGGACAGACAAGTTTTATATGTGCCTTTTAGAGCCGATCGACTTTCTGCATGGAGCGACAAACTCCGACAAAATAAAATTAGGACTGTGGGATTCGGGCCCCTGACTGAGAAAGACGCAGCTACCAGAAAAGCTCTATCTTGGCTGACAAGTGCCGAGGGCCCGCTGCAACGAGTTTTCGGAAAAGATTTTAATAATGAGTCGGTGTTATATCGCTTAAAAAATTAAAATATATCAGTTATAATTAGGACTTACGAACGGGTGTTCAGAAACCGCGTTTTTCAACCCAAATACTTGCTTAGAACTCTCAATTTCGGTTAAAAAACCCGGTTTCTTTGTTCGGAGTGCGTAAACCCTAATCATCAACCAAGCTAAAACTCTATTTTAAATTATTGTTCCGACTTACAATCGCCCCGATAAGTTAGCTTGGTGTCTCCAGTCTTTTGTGTAACTGGAATATCCGCGCGATAAATTTCAAGTCAGTGGCAGTGGGTAAATTATCTGGAACAATATTTTGAATATGTGCAATAGTTAACGAAGTTAGCTTGTAATAAACTTCGCTTTTGTCAACAGGGTTGACGGGTAGAAAACCTGATTAGGTCTAGTTCCTAGACATTTTTGTCACCATCCGAGAATAAGTTGCTTAATTGAAAGAATGAATATTAAAAAAATCCGTCAAGTTAACTTTCTTATGTTTCCGATAATTGGTACAAAAAGTGACAATAAAGCCATAAAAATTAGGCGGAGATAAAATTGTATGGCTGGGATTTTTCAAGCATTCCCAGTGCTGTGAGTCAGATCTGCGGAATGTGCGCTAAAGAGCGATCGCCCAAAAACTGTCGCAGTTGCACACCGATCGCCTCCAGAGAAAAATGAGTTTCCACCCGAATGCGAGCGCGCTTGCCCAACTCCCGCCCCCACGCCCGATCGTCTAAAACCCGACCGATCCCCCCTGCCAAAGCGGTTGCATCCTCACGGGGCACAACGATCCCGCCGTCAGCTTCGCCCCCCTCGAAAATATCAGGCACTCCAGGCGCGTCAGCAGCCACAACGGGCAACCCGCAAGCCATCGCCTCCAGCGGTGCAACCGGAAACCCCTCATGGCGAGAAGGCAAAGTATAAACGTCAGCCGCCGAGAGGTACTGTCGCATCAAAGCGCGATCGCGCACATATTCATTCACCCAAACAATGCCCGAAAGCTGCATCTGAGCGATTCGCTGGCTCAATTCCTCCGCGTCGCTACCAGTCCCCACCAGCAACAGCCGCAAATCTCGGTTTGGGCGATCGCGGCAGATCCGTTCCCAAGCTTCCAGCAATATATCTAACCCCTTGCGGCGAATCTCAATCCGCCCGTGACAGGCGACAATTTCAGCGTCACTGGGAAAACCCAGCAGTTGCCTAGCTTCAGCGCGATCCATTGGTTGCCACAGTTCCAAATCCAGCGGGTTAAAAATGCGGGCAATCTTGGCAGGAGGCACGCCATAGCGACTTTGCACGCGCTGTACCTCGGTTTGCGAAGCAATAATTAAACCCGCGCTCGCTTTGAGGGCGATCGGGCGCGACAAGCCTTCCCAAGGACTAACCTGAAAATCGCCCCCCTGAAACGTGGCAAAAACAGGCAGCCCCATCCGCCACCCCAACCAAGTGCAAGCGTCGAAGCGCGGGTACTCGTATTCTTGGCAGAGAATCGCTTGGCAGTTTTCGCGTCGCAGTTCTCCCGCCAGCAACCCCAGCGGTGTAGCCAGGTAAGGAGTAACGCTTTTCACCCCTGCCAACATCAGACGGCGGAGACCTCGAACCTCCCCAAACATATCCTGAACTGTCCATCCTTGAGGGTTAACCATCTGGCGGCGGACAGCTTGGTAGAGTTGAGGTGCCGGCAGGGTGCAGATTGTTGCTCCTGTCTCTTTGTGGGTGTAGTACAGGGGTTCAGTCACGCTACCAGAGATGCAGAATAACACTGTCCGCACCCCTGCCCGTCGCAGCGCCTCAATGTAGCCAAACATCCAGCCCCCCGTCATTTCGTTGCAAAAAGCTTCAAAGGAAACCCCGATGGTATCTAAAAAATCTTCGATTAAATCGCCCCAGTGGAGGAGGGCGATCGTTGGTTCTGGTTGGACATTCATAAATTTTATGGCTTCTGCCAAGCTGATGCTGTTTCCGTTCCCAGGGAATCAGGTTTGTGCCGCCAATAGCTCGTCCACGTTACAGGACTCAGGGCCGTACAGAATAATAGGCGCATGAGGCGGGGCAAGCGAGAGAAGGCAAAATCATGGCAGACTACTGTCAGGGGATTGATAAAAGTAGCAGAACTCTGGTAAGGCAAACCGATTAAATCCGTCAGTTGATCGATCGTATAGCCGCGCCGAACGTGGCCCCATTCTGCCATCACCTCTGCTTCAGGCGGGCAGATCGGTTTCATCACGCCGTAGTAAGGAAACTGCCAATTCTCATTGGGGCTGCTCACTAATAAAAATCCCTTTGGTTTAAGCACGCGCAGCGCTTCTGATACCGCTTTTTGGTGGTCGGGAATGTGTTCGAGAACGTCGAACATCGTCACTGCATCAAAGGACTCATTTTCAAACGGTAAATTGGTCGCGTCGCCACAGATGAAGCGTACTTTTTCCTGCTGGTTGCAAGGAACATTTGCATATTTAGGATCGAGGTCAATGTTAGTAATTTGCGCTTGCGGATAAAGTAAAGACGTTAAGCCTCCTTGACCTCCTCCTACTTCTAAAATTTCTTTAAAGGGGAGGTCTGGGGAAATGCGGTGAATTGCCCGCATCTTTTCTCTGTAAAAAAAACCCAGGGTCAAGGGCTGACCGAAAGGGTTGCGGGCTAAGAAATTGCCCAGCTTCTCTTTATGCGTTTCAGATTTATTGGTTTCAACAACTGTTGCCATAATCTTCCTCTAATTGGAAAAACTATCGATCCTTATTTACACGATTTTTGAGGTAAAAGCTGACTCCTGCAAAGCAACCTAATACCTCTGCCAATAGCGTTCTATTAATCCCTTTAAATCCGGTCAAAAGGCCGATTAAAAATCGTTTTACATAGTAGAGAGGTAAAATGATGAATAAGCGAAGCAAGTTCCCCCAGTGCTTGTAACGCTCAAACTGAATCAAAAGGGCGGCGATGTGGCCCCGCATATATTGGTACATCTGATGTTTCAAGCTATCGAGATCGTCCCGGTGATAGTGATAAACAACAGGGGTGGGATCGTAGTAGCAAATCCACCCTTCCGCCAGCACTCTGTACCATAGCTCTGAATCTTCACTGCACCCAGATGCCCCTGCACCTAAGCGTTCGTCAAAGTCTCCTAGTAACTCAAAAGCTTCACGCCGAAAAGCCATATTTGCTCCTGCGCCAATGCGCCAAACGGGAACGCCTAGGTGTTTCGTATCCTTAAAAAATTCAGGGTCAAAAGTCAGAGATCGGTATCCCCAACCAAAGCCACTCTCACCTTTTTGGAAAATTAATTGGGCTTCTGTTTCGAGTTCTGCTGGCAGGATCAGGCCGGTTACAGCGATGACCTTGGGTTCGCTGAAGCTTTGTGCAATCCTGGCCACCCAGTCAGGGTGAACGATCACATCATCATCGGTAAAGGCAATAATGTCGCCTGTACAGTGGGGGATGCCAGTATTGCGGGCGACGCTTAAACCAGGGCGAGGTTCTAATACATATTTGACTCCAGGGATCTCGGCCACCAGTTGGCGGGTAGCGTCTGAACTGGGAGCATTATCAATCACGATGAGCTCATGAGCAGGTTGGGATAAATTTTGCAGCGATCGCAAACATCGCGCCAATTGTTCTGGCCGATTTCGAGTGCAGATTATGACAGAAACAGATGCGCTGCTAGTCTGGGAAAAGCGATCCCGCAGCTTGGCAAGGGGTTGCTCTAAGGCTGTCAGGGCATGAAACTCAGGGGGCTGGTGCCACGCCCGATTTTTTTTGTAAACTTCTGGCAAAGGCGCTTTAAAACCTTGCTCTAGGAGGTGGCTGCCGACTGCAGGAGCGATCGCCAGCGCCGCTAGATTTGCTAGTTGTGAAGCCGAGATTGGCAACTGATCCTCTAAAATCTCCCGTTCGCCAAGGGGGATATTATGCCACCAAAACACTACATAGACTCCGGCGTAGTTGGAAATCAAGGGCAATTCAGGAATCTTTTCGCTCAATTCGACATTGAGAACTTTCCAAGGCTTGCTCACAGAAATTACCTCAAGAAATACTATTTATGAGCTGGCTAAACGGCTAATTTTGCACGCCCCAATAGCAAGCTGCGCTCTTCTGGGCTCATGCGAACCACGCGCCTAATTCCGGCCCACTTACCGCGTACAAAACTCCTGTTTATCTCTACTTCCGCCGGATTCATCCGCCCAAAAGCCGCTCTTAAAGATTGAATCAGGACATTTTGGGAAGCTTTCACCGCATCGATAATAAATTTCAACAGCCAATCTCGATAAGAACCAGACCAGAGAAGAGAATCGCCCAAAACTTGAGAGGTTCCTAGACCATAGTTAATGTCGATCAAGTATTTTTGAGAAGTACGCCTAGCCGGAATAAAGTGCCTTAACTTACAGTCGGGAGTGTACCACAGGTCGTATCCTGCTCCGTAAATCCGCAAAGCGATTTCCACATCTCCCCCTGATATGAGCTTGGTTCCGATACGATCCTGAAGTAACGGTTTATCGATCCAGCCAGTATGAGCGAGGGCTGCTCTATTCAGAACTAATCCTGCTCCCACTAAACAAGACTTTTTTTGGGGTTCTGTACCGTGTTCTTGTTGTGCGAAGGAGTACCCATAATTCAATACATATTTGGCTGGTAGAGTTTCCCAATCTAAGATTACTCGACCGCCAAAAGCGCCGCAGTCGGGATGAGCTGCTGCAAATCTAACAGCTTGTTCCACCCAATCTTCTGCCAGGAAGCAATCGTCATCTACAAAAGCAATCCAATCAGCAGTTGTATTTTGAACGCCACAGTGGCGGGCATAGGTTAATCCTTGCTGTGTTTCTGATACTGTAGAAAGCTGGGGAATTTTGCCCAACACTCGATATTTTTCGACAATTTTCTGCGTATTATCCGTGCAATTATTGTCAACTACTAAAACCCTCCACTCTAGCTTGGGTGAAACTATTTGTTGGGAAAGAGCTGAGAGAGCTTTGTCTAAAAGGGGAGCATTGTTATAAGTACAAATGACGATATCAATCGGCGGAAGCTTACTCATATTTAACTGTTCTTTCCTGCGTTCAATATGAAACAGATTTCTGAAAAAACTCTCCTAATTTTAGGCAAATTGCTGCCTAATTTTTTCAATGCGTTTTAAAGAGCGGGGGTATTCCCCAAACAGCCCCACTACACCACCCCACAACTCGGCTAGAATCATGGTTGGAGGTAATACATGGCATCCTCTGACACTTTTTTGCAACTGATTTAACTGATCGGCAAACCACCAGCCGACGAGCCAGCGCAATTTCGAGCGTTGGCTCGGATCGGTCTGATAAGATTTTACGACAAAAGCCATAAAACCTAAACCCCACGTCCAATACTGGCGGCGCAATTTTTCATATTCCCGGCGGTGTTGGTGAAACACCAGATAGCGAGGCTCATAGACGAGGGGATAGCCAGCGCGAACAACTCGATAAAAAATATCTAAATCGCCACCGCCGGGGAGGGGCGCACCTGTATCGAGTGCATCATCAAATCCCCCTAATTTCAGTAAAACATCTCGGCGAAATGCCATATTGCAACCAGCTCCAAATATGCCAGCCCCACAGGGGTATAAAGGATTATACGGCAAGATTTGACCGTAGCGGATTTTCTCAAAGCCGCGTCGAAAGCCTCCCCTGCTTTCAAATAAAATTTGGGCTTCAGTCACTAACTCATAAGGCAGCACTAACCCTGTAAAACCGCCAGCATCAGGATTTTCTGTCCAAGCTTCCATCAAGCCGTTCAGCCATTGGCGATCGGGCGTGACATCATCGTCAAGAAAGGCTAATAGTTCGCCAGTTGCTTCCTGCAGGGCGCGATTGCGAGCGAAGTCTAAACCGGGTTTTGGTTCCCTGGCATAGCGAACTCCTGGTAGAGAGTCTACCAATTCCTTCGTTCTTTCATCAGAAGGTGCATTATCAATTACTAACACTTCAAAGTAAAGCTTTTCACCGGCAATAGGTGTTTGCAACCTGAGTAAATATTGCAGGCACCGCGCCAGGTTTTCCGGCCGATCTTTCGTGCAAATTGCTACTGTCAGCGACGGAAAGCGCTCGCCATTTTCGGCAGGAGTTAGCTCTTCTCTAATCGCTTCCTGAAGTAACTTAATGCCGACTTCCCGTTCAATCATTTGAGCTAAATCTTCAGGAGAAAGGACGCTCTTTGGAGGAAGAGGCTGCACGATCAAACCAACAGCTTTATCTTTGCGCCGCACAACTATGGCAATACCTGTATCCTCCTCAGAAATTGTTAGAGTTGGGAGGGGCTGTGTCACTTCAATGTCAAGGATGGGATAAGGCATAAGTAATTCACCAACTTACTTTTAGTTTTGTATGTTGCGGTGTTGCAAGTGATAAAGCTTGGCGAAGAGGCCGTCGAGTTTCAGCAAATACTGGAGGTTGCCTTGTTCGATCGCCCTGCCATTTTCCATCACAATAATTTTATCCGCATTTTCAATCGTCGATAAGCGGTGAGCAATGACAATGACGGTACGATCCTGGCTGAGCGTATTGAGGGCCTCCTGAATCAAGTTTTCAGCAATACTATCCAGAGCATTCGTTGCTTCATCCAGAATGAGAATGTCCGGATCGCGGACAATGGCGCGAGCGAGGGCAATGCGCTGCCTTTGCCCGCCCGAAAGGCGAACGCCGCGATCGCCCACTTTCGTGTCATACCCTTCCGGCAGTTGGCTGATAAAATCGTGAGCATTGGCAAGTTTTGCCGCCTCAAAAATTTCTGCCTCGGTTGCTTCTAAACGCCCATAAGCGATATTATCCCTCACCGTCCCGCTAAAGATGTGGACATCTTGGCTGACAATCGCAATTCCTTTCCGCCAGTCCATTAAATTCAGTTCTTTTAATGAGCAGTCGTCAACATAAATTCCTCCTGACGTTGGCTCGTAAAAGCGGCAGAGGAGGCTGATTATCGTAGATTTTCCCGCACCCGACGGCCCCACTAAAGCAGTCGTTTGGCCGCGTTTAAACTCGACGGAGACATCCTCTATTGCAGGCCGATCTTCAGGATTGTAAGTTAAGGAAACTGACTCAAAATAGATCGCCTGCTTCAACTTGTTAAAGGGAACGGTACCAGAGCGGATGTAAGGTTTATCAGAAGTGTCTAAAAAAGACATCACCACTTCAGCAGAACTGGCGGTAGAGACTAAACCTAGCCTCGCGACATCTAGCTGTTGCACCTGCGGTTGCAAGCGGTAGAGGATGAATAAAAAAGTCAGCAGCGTTGGCATAGCTGACTGGTTTTGCAGGAGGGCGATCGCCAAAATTGCTAACAGGAGGAGTGCGGAAAAAACTTCATAGAGCGGATTGATGAGCCCTCCCAGCATATCGAGTTGCAAAAAGGTGTTTCGCACCTGCTGGGAAGCGCGATCGAAGCGTTCTTGCTCGTAAGGTTCCCGTCCAAAGGAGCGGATGGTTCTCATCCCCCCTAATCCCTCCCACATTCGGACAGCGAGCTGAGAATTGGCGTCTACCGCTTGCTGTGCCAGATGTTTGACTCGGCGCGTCACAAACTGGATGAACTGTGAGATGAGGAAGAGCGCTATACTGATAATTAAGGTGAGTTGCCAAGAGATGAGCAGTAACAGCGTCGCCAGGACAGTAATCGTACAAGCAGACGTAATCAAGTTAACAAACAAACTCAAAGCTTTGCTAGTCTGCCAACTCTCTGTTGCCAAAATATTCATAATCTTTCCCGATTCGCTGCGCTCTAAGAAAGAGTAGCTAACGGTTAAAGTTTGGTTGAAAATTTGGCAGCGCAATCGGTTGCTAATTCGCGAGTTTAACCAAGCAAAAAGCAGAGAATTACTATAGACAATCAGGTTTTTTATCAGGATGCTGACTAAAATACAAAATGGGATGATTAAGACGCGGTAGCCAGCAGGAACACCAGCGAATATCTTGTTCAGAGAATCAATGAAAGAATTGCCAGTTACAGCCTGAGCTTGTTCTTGCTGTAAAGTTTGCAAAAAGGGAATGAATAAGCTAATGCCAAAGCCGTCAGAAAGGGAAGCAAGCATACCCAAGGAAATCATTGCCGGGATTGCCCAAGGGTAAAGCTTGAGGAGGGGTAGCAGAGTTCTAATAGCCTGAATTTCTTTTTTCATAAGACAACTCTGCCTTTGCCGGGGGAGTGGCGCTAATGTTCACTTGAGGGAGCGTGTCAATATTTGCTTGATTTCGCTTGACAAGGAGGGAAATAGAGTAGTGAAAAATGTTCCCTATCGTTACCATTAATTCGATCTTTTTGCGCCGGAACTCTACCAACACCTCCCGGCTAATCAGTTGGTTCTCAGAGGATGGCGTATCTTCTATTATCACAGGTGCATCTAGAGCCTCCTGATGTTTCCAAGACTGGGATAATAGGTTGAAAAGGCTCTTTCCCAATACTCTGTAAAAGCCAGAACGGAATAAGGGTGAGATGCACTCAGTTTTTAAAGCTTGGAATAACCAAAAGAGCGCGGTGCGATCGCGGCCGTTGCGGCTGCTTTGGTGCGCTAAGTACAACAAAAAATTACTGGTAGATAATCGGTGCAGGAAATCGGGAATTTCGGGATGCCGTTGCTTGGCAGCTTGCAACATCAAAGATTGAGACTTCGCCATTGTCGTATAGTTGGTAGACATAGTGTTATACATCCTGCGATAGCCAATTGAAAATTCCGGCACGGCTCGAAATTGATAAAGCTCTGCTATCCGCAGGTACAAGTCCCAGTCTTCACAGCCTTGAGCATTCCTTTCCTTCAATGTCTTGTCATAAACCCCCACCTTTTCCAAACAACTGCGACGGATCATAGAAGCACTCGCGTTTCCTATAAAGTTGTGGCAGATTAGGGTCGCGTACACGTCACCTTCAATTCTAAAAGACCGGAATCCTCCTGTTAGCAATCCTTTTTCATCCAGATCCACTGTCCACGAATAGACCACCCCGACTTCTTCCCCTCCCTCCAACATACATTGAACTTGTTTTTCTATGTTTTCAGGATACCAAATATCATCGGCATCAATGGGGGCGATAAATTCTCCTCTCGACTTCTCAATTCCTAAGTTTCGAGCAACAGCGACTCCAGAATTTTGCTGTTTCAGAAGCTGAACGCGAGAATCTTTTTTGCCAATTTTTTCTACAATTTCAGGGGTTCGATCCTGGGAACCGTCATCGACTACTAAAACTTCAATTGCTGGATAAGTTTGAGCGAGAACAGATTTCAAAGTTTCTTCAATAAATGGCTCAGCGTTGTATGCAGGGATAATGACTGAAATGAGAGGCATAGAGAGGGATTTTTGAGAATCTGGCTGCATTGGCTTTTAACAAGGTTTTTCAAAATTTTTGTTGCTTTCTAGATTGGCGGCTGTACCTTACACTCCTCGCAGTCAGGACTTACACAGTTGGTGGAAGAGACAGCCAATATCCGCTGAGAATAATTTTACCCCATTCTCTGTTCAATGTCAATGGTATATAGGACGTTTAAATGAGTTTTTACAATCACAATAATGGTAATAGACTTAAATTAAAAGTCATATTTTAATAGTTCAAAATATCTCAATACATAAAATGTATGATAGTAAAAAAACTATGATTTTAAACAATTTGTTTGTAACCACAAGTCGGATAAGTTGTCATCAATGTTTATATTTAAGTATAATCATTCTATATAGCGGTTCTCAAGCAAGTGAGGCATAGGGGATAGGGGATAGGGCATAGGCATAGGACTCGCCCCCATACCTCACCACGCTTGAGAACCGCTATAGTGGGAACTTTCTATCAGTTTTGGTAAAAGAGGCAATCTACTGCATTTTTTCATTGTTATATCTGACAATCCATCAAGTTAGGGATTTTGCCTTCCTAAGTCTACGCAAATTTGGGCAACAGCAATTCAATTATGGTAGAGGTGCTTTTTTGTTTCACCCAATTATCTCGCAAAGCGCGGCTAATGGGAAACTACAACATCGGTTATTTTATCTGAATTTGCTAACTTATCCATTCTTCGATGCACCGGGCATTCAAAAGCTATTAATTTCTACATTGTTTTTAGTTTCACAGGTGGGAATTGCTGGGTGATGGTTTTGAAATAAAAAAGATTGAACCCTTTCTGAAGAGCAACTTCAGTAGTTAAAGTTTCTGGCTGAGGACTTCTAATTACTTCTAATATTTCCAGTAATTTATGCAATTTTTAGATGATTACTATTTTTTACATCTTTGTCTTAACAATTTAAGTTAACCAGTAATCTTCTTCCTCTTCTTCTTCTTCATATTCTTCATAATCTCCTTCTTCTATATCTGGATCTGCTCTTATGCTAGAGGGATTCCGATCGAGCAAAAAAGTTGTCCTTCGGTAGAACAAGTTATTTTCATCAATATCTAGCTGTCCTCCTAGTAGTAATTCGGGAAATTCTGCTTTTGCCCGTTCGCCAATACATATGTCGCGAACAAACTCAAAAAAATCTCGACCTAAATGACAAGTAAAGTCATGATTGCAGTTGACTCCATAAATATCATAACTTCTATCTTGTTCCCTGTAAGTTCTTAAGTCAAAAATACAAGCAACAAGACCGCATCCGCCGCCAAATAGATAAGAGTTATCCAGTAATTCCTTGACTTCACTTGACCACAATGAGCTATCTTTACAAGAGTCAAGAAGACTCTCATTTTCGTCTAAGTGTCCTTCTATATCATCAATATCAGGAACATCAATGAAAAAACCATCCTTACCAAATTTTTCTGACCCAAATACCTGGCAAAATTCTCGATATCCTTCAGGAAGAATCAAGCCGGCTTGAGATTCAAATTTTTGAATTTGGTCTTCAGTTAAAGTTGACAAACTTCCCTTTGGCCAAATCAATCCTTCTTGGGATGCAAAATCTTCCAATTCAGCTTCATTCAAAGTTGATACGCGATGAGGATATATTGGATTTCCAAAACTTTCTAAGCATAAATCTAATTGGGAAAGAAGCGATCGCCATTTGGTCAGATTATCGTTAGTCATATCTTTATCCATGCTATGTATCGCAATTCATTGATTACATAAATCCGTGTTCTGCTAAGAATTCGGGTGTAATTGTTCCCAAACTGTTGATTGCGGGGTCTTCTTCCCAAGCTTCGGGATGCGATTTTGAGCCACTGCGGAGAAATTTGGCGACATATTTGCCCAGAATATCTGCTTCTAAATTAACTAAACTTCCTGGTTGCAAATAGCTGAGGTTTGTCTCGGAAAAACTGTGGGGAATTACGGCAATTTCAAACCAATTGCCCTCAGCATCGCAATCTGCCACTGTTAAGCTGATGCCGTTGACGGCGATGCTGCCCTTGGAAACGATGTAAGGTGCGATTTGGCGCTGCCATCCCGAATTTGCTGCTGGTGGGGCAGTAAACCGCATCTCCCAAGCGTTGGCGGTTTGGGTTGATGTCGCTAAAGTGCCGATCGCATCTACGTGCCCCGTCACGAAATGTCCCCCCAATTTGCTACCGGCGCGCAGGGAGGTTTCTAGGTTCACCCAAGCATCGGGGAATGCTCCCAAAGTAGTGCGGCGCAGGGTTTCCGGGGAAGCGACGGCGACAAAACCCGTCGCAGGTAGAACTTCCACTACCGTCAAACAGACTCCATCCACGGCTACGCTGTCCCCAATGGCTAAATCTTGTAAAATCTGATAGGAGTTGCTGGATGTGCAGGAAATTTGGAAATAATCGTTGCCTAGCGACTTCAGCTTTCCGAGAGATTGAATTAGTCCTGTAAACATAAGTATTTTTCCCTAGTCGATCGCTTATTTACATCAAACCACAGCCAAAAACCAGACGCAGGAGCTTTTGCCCTCCCCCTGTCCCCTCCGAGTCAATGTCCCATCTCAAATCGACAGTGCCCGATTCGTTGCAGATTCAGGCGAAGATCGAGTCATACTGGATTTAGGTAATCTTTATGTCCAAGTTCTCTACTGCCTTACAGTTTCTTAATTCTATGAGGCCGATCGAATGATTGAAATGAAAGTCGCTGGGATTGCCTTAGATGCAGCCACGCGCAGTCCTATAGTCCTATTGAGAGACGCTACTGAGCGACGCGCTTTGCCTATTTATATCGGTCAGGAGCAGGCAAAGGCTATTATTAGTTCTCTGGAAGGTCACAAGCCTCCTCGACCTTTAACTCACGATTTGATGGTCAATTTTCTAGAAGCCTGGAATCTTACCTTGGAGCGTATAGTTATTCACTCGCTGCAAGATAACACGTTCTATGCCGTGCTGATCGTCCGTCAGGGAGAAGTTAAAAAAGAGATCGATGCCCGACCCAGCGACGCGATCGCCCTAGCCCTGCGCACGAATAGCCCCATCTGGGTGATGGAAGAAGTCGTAGCCGATGCTTCCATACCGGTCGATCGAGATGCTGATGAAGCGGAACGCCGGGCCTTCCGGGAATTTATCTCAAACCTCCGTCCAGAGGATTTGATCAAGAGAAGCGGCTTCAGCCCGGGCGAAACTTCCTAACATTTATGCGCTATCGACGGTTTGGCAAAACTAACTTGCACCTGTCCGTATTTTCCTTGGGAACCATGCGCTATTTGGCTTCTGAGGAAACTGCCGGTCAGACTGTACAAGAGGCTGTGTCTCAGGGAATCAATCACCTGGAAACGGCGGCGGGTTACGGTTGCAGCGAGGAATATCTCGGTGCGGCCCTCTCGGCTGGTTTGTCTGTCGATCGATCGCGCTTCCATGTCACTACGAAAATTTCCCCAACGGAGGATGCAGCAGCAATGGAACGCTGCATCGACTCATCCCTCAAACGCCTGAATTTAGACTATATCGACTGTCTGGCAATTCACGGTTTAAATACTTGGGAACATTTGGCGATTGTGCGATCGCCCACAGGCTGCATGGAATCTGTACGCAAAGCCCTGGCAGATGGTCGCATTCGGCACGTCGGCTTTTCGACTCACGGGCCTCTGGATCTGATTTTGGCTGCAATCAATACAGATTTGTTTGAATTTGTCAATCTGCATTACTACTATTTTTTTCAGCGCAACGCCCCGGCAATTGAACTCGCCAAGCACAAAGATATGGGCGTTTTCATCATTTCCCCGGCAGATAAAGGAGGGCAACTCTACACGCCCCCGGAAACTCTCGCACAATTGTGCTCGCCTTTCTCGCCCTTAGAGTTGAACTATCGGTTTTTACTGAGCGATACTAGGATTGGGACTTTGAGTGTGGGGGCTGCAAATCCGACCGAATTAGAGCAACCTCTGAAATATGCCGATCGCGACTTTCCCCTCACCAACGCCGAAATCGCTGCGTTCGATCGGCTAGAATCGGCTATTGCAGCCAGTTTGAAGACCGACAAATGCAGCCAGTGCTATGCCTGTTTGCCTTGCCCGGAAAACATCAACATTCCCGAAGTATTGCGACTCCGCAATCTCGCCGTCGGGTGCGACATGACTGACTTTGGCAAATACCGCTACGCCATGTTTGAAAATGCCGGACACTGGTTTCCCGGCAGCAAAGGCAACCGCTGCACCGATTGCGGCGAATGTTTGCCTAGGTGTCCCGAAGAGTTAGACATCCCAACTTTACTCAAAGATACTCACCAGCGACTGGGCGGTAAAGCAGGCAGGCGGTTGTGGGATTGAAAAAAAGGTGAAGTAGGGAAAAGGTCGATCGAGCGTATCTAAGTTTTGCAATAATTACGCTAAACTTTGGTTTAAGTAAATTTACTGTATACTCGATCGAAAAATTACTTAGTCTGGCGACTGTCTGCAAGAGCATCCCGATTTTGCAAAAAGCGTTTTCACAGGAGTGCGAGCATCCTGCACAGCCCAGCCTACATCTAAGCGCGATCGCTCCTGTGAAAGCACCCATTTGGATTCTCCCAACACACTTTAAATAGATCCGACAGTATATGTAAAAACAACTAAATAAAAAAATCTGATTTAACAGCGAGAAACCGATTTTTTTGAAAATATCTCTGTCATTTTCTTACTTTGTTGTACCTGACGAGAGCGAACAATTTTATGAAGATTGATTAACCGAACTCGATCGAAAATCTCAACTTTAAAATTGATTGTTTTCCAGATTTATTTATCGCCTGTCATCTATAACCGATTCAGTATCTACTACTATGGCTCAAACTCAGTTAAACGACAGCAAGCCAAATTGTCTGCAGCCAACTGAAGTTGCGACTTCCGAAAGATTTAAAACAGCTTTCAAGCCGTCCGCTTACAACTTGTCCGTCACCAGAAAACAGTTAATTGGACTGCTGGCGTTACAAACAATCTTGCCAGTCGGACTAACGGCAGCAGCACTTTGGCTAACATCGGCAGTTGGAAGCAACGAACTGCAAAATCAAGCTAAATCAGAACTGAGCCTTAGTGAAATTAACTACAATCTCAAACTCGATCGCGCCGCCGACCGTTTGCAAAACTCCTCTGACAGCAAAACGATCGCCCAAACAGCTTTAGCTTACAACAGCGGTAAACAAGTATCAGATTTGCGAAAATCTGTCAAGCAAATTCTGGAAAGTCATGTCAAAACAGGAGCAATACACAGTGCAGCTTTAGTGGGGAAAGATAGGAAGATAATTGTTAGCGTTAATCTCAACCAGGAAGGACAAAATTTTAATCCTCGCAACCTAGCATATCAAGAATTAGCAAAAAAAGAGCCAATTACGGCTAGCAAAATTCTGGCTAAATCGGAAAATCAGAAACAATTGCCAGCTTTGCAACCGGGATTGAGCGAACGTGTCCTTGTGAATTACGTAAAAATTCCCGTAAAAAACCCAAAAAATCAGACTGTTATTGCTGCTTTATTTCTAGGAACAAATCTGAGCAAAATCCCGATGGTTGCCAGTAGCGAAACCGTCAATTCACTCTTCGGATTTTACGCTATTTATGCACCGCTTAATGAGGGCAAATATGTCTTGGTAAGCGGACAAAGTGTTACGAAAAATCAACTGTTGCCCAACTTACAGTGGATGGACAGATCGCTACTGAGATCTGCACGCGCCGCCGATGGCAAACCAGTTGCCCAGCAAATACAAATAGGCAATCAAACTTATACAGTAGCAGCAAAATCCCTGAATAATCTAGTCGGAAAACCCGCTGTAATTTTAGTGCGGGGCATCCCCAAAACCTCGATCGCAACTTGGTGGGGCAATAACTGGCTGCTGGCAATGTGTGCGGCTGCCGTTGTCCCGTTCGCCTTGGGAGTTGCCGTCACTCGCCGGATTGCCAAACCCGCTAACTCAGATTTATCAACAGCAGACGGGAATTGGCCCTCTAATTCCACCGCCGAACCGCCGCAGCGAACCCGGAAGTTCGATCTAATTTATGACAATTTAAATTTCGGCGAAATTCCCGATTTATTTCCCAAAAAATCGAGTTTAAACGGTAAATTAGCAGTCGATTTTCGATATAAAAAAACTGCGGGCGATGGCCCGATCGCAAATCCCCACATCCCCCTCGCTTTCCAACCCCTAGAATTGCCCGCAAACTCCGTCTCAAATCAGTCGCGGCCGGCAAATACAGAACTAGAAAAAAGCGCGATCGCCTTAAATCAAGTCCAGGAAGCTTGGCAAGACTTAAATCGCCTCAACTTGGAATTGCAGCCAGAAATACTCGATCGCCAAAACACTCAAAAAGCCCTGCGAAAGAGCGAAGCACTGTTGCAAGCGATTTTAGACAACTCAACAGCAGTGATTTACATCAAAGATGTTGACGGAAAATACCTGCTCACCAACCGCCATTTTGACAATTTGTTCGACATCGCAAAAGAGCAAATAACAGGCAAAACCGACGGCGATATTTTTCCCGACGAAGACAAAGCAACAGCCTTGCGAGAAAACGACCTGAAAGTTCTCGAATCTTCCTCGCCCCTAACTATCGAAGAAATCATCCCTCAAGACGACGGCCCGCACACTTATATTTCTCTGAAATTTCCCCTCTGCAACTCCGAAGGTAAAGCTTATGCAGTCGGTACAATTTCTACAGACGTGAGCGATCGCAAACTTGCCGAACTCACCCTAGAAAAGGCCAAAGCAGAACTAGAAATAGAAGTCGAACAGCGCACCATATTCCTCAAACAAGCCAACGAACTTTTGCAGTTTGAACTCGCAGCCAAAGTCCGCGGCGCTATCGCTGTCAGACAAATGACTGCTCAGGTAGCCCGACACGCCAGAACAGTTGACGGGATTCTCGGCGCTTCTCTTGACCTAATTTTTCTAGTAGATCGATCGGGAAAGTACACTTACGTCAGCCGCACCGCCGCTCAAGCTGCCGGCATGAATCCCAGAGAAATGATTAGCAAAACCTGGCAGGAATTAGGCTGGTCGCCAACAATTATGCAGCGGGTTCACCAAGAATGCGACGGCATATTTGCCACAGCCGAGCCCGTGAAAGGCGAAGTCATCGTTCCCACGGCAAGCTGGGGAACCCGCGACTACGAGTACATTCTCAGCCCGCTTTGTGCGACTGACGGCAGCGTCGAAGCGGTGGTGGCGACGCTGCGGGATATCACCGAACGCAAAGACGCTGAGGAAGCGTGGCAGTTGGCAAAAGAAGCAGCAGAACTCGCCAACCGCGCCAAGAGTGCTTTTCTGGCAAACATGAGCCACGAGTTGCGGACTCCCCTGAACGCGATTATCGGCTACAGCGATATGCTGGTGGAAGATGCCGAAGAGTTAGGCAACTTAGAGATAGTCTCGGATTTAGACAAAATTCGCACTGCTGGCAAACACTTGCTGCGACTAATTGACGACATTCTCGACATTTCCAAAATTGAAGCTGACAAGATGGAGATTTACCTCGAAAGCTTCGATGTCGGCGGCTTAATCGAGGAGGTGGTAACAACCATCAAACCGCTGATGGATAAAAACGGCAATACTTTGCAAGTATTGACTTCTGACAATATCGGCGCGATGCACGGCGATTTGATGAAAGTGCGGCAGGTAATTCTGAATTTGCTCAGCAATGCTGCTAAATTTTCGGCTAATGGGGCGATCGTACTTACTGTCGAAAGAATTACCAGCGAAGAATTAAAAAATAAATATCAACCGAGAGTTGCTCAAATGTTAATTTTGGATGCAGAATTTTTAATTTTTCGAGTGACCGACACGGGCATCGGCATGACACCAGAGCAGCAACAGCGACTGTTTCAACCTTTCACTCAAGCCGACAATTCAACTACTCGCAAGTACGGCGGTACTGGTTTGGGACTGACTATCAGCCAGCGTTTCTGTCAGATGATGGGCGGCGATATTGAAGTTACTAGCGAGTTAGATTGCGGTTCTACTTTTACTGCTTGTCTGCCTGCTTCATTGTTTAGGCGATCGGATTTTTAACATGACTGTAGGGGCTGGTTTTACCAACAATAAAAGCCAAAAACAAACAATCTAATAAACCCTCCCCTCCGCAACACAAAATCGCAATGTACATCTTTTGCAGATAATAAAATGTAACTGGAGTTTAGACTAAAAAAGAGAGAACGGTGGCAAAAGAAGAACTAGAGCCACCGCGCCAGGAGAGAATGAGG
>NZ_JAUBSF010000051.1:0-47245 GCF_036704615.1 Microcoleus sp. K4-B3 | reverse complement strand
CTCACTATTATCTCGGATGATTCACTTTTATCCCCTCCATCTGCCTATGTGCCAGTTGGGGGTGCGGAATGTGGGTTTGACGGCGTTTTGAACTTGGATGCCGAAGATACCGTCCATCGGGCCGAAATAATATGCCCAATGATATAGAAGCTGTTGTAGTTCCTTGACAGCTTGACCTGTTGAACCAATTTGTAATGTGGGTTTGTTTACTTCAGCGGTTTCAGCAAATGCAAGAGTTGATTGAGAGGTAGTATCGGCGACAAGAGTCATAGTTTCATTGTTCAGGCTTCTTTCTTCGGTGTACATAATGTAGTTCCTATCAACATTTAAGTTTTGGTCTTTGATATTTCAGGTATAACTAATAGGTTTTGCGACTGTACAGTCGCTTCTTATAGTGACACTTTTGTGTGCTAGCACATTTGAGTGTCACTCATTCGAGTTAAGTAGAACTACTTAATTAAAAGTAAAATACATCGCCGATCTAAAGCATTGAGGTCGCAACAGGGAATTTGCTCTATTTCTCCTGGCTCGAAGGAATCAGCAAATTCTCCAGGCCCAACCTTGCTGAGCATGATTTTGTTTTTTCCTCGCTCTGCCCATGCTATGCTGGCAAAATCTATCCTGTATAGTCAGAAAAAACAAAAAATGCTACTAGCCAAAGAAAAAGTCCAACACATCAACAGCATTGCTCATGAAGGTAAAGTTGTTGTCGTAGCGACTGATACGGATAGCAAGATTTGGTACACTGTCAAGCAAGACGGCTTTGAAGATAGTTATCTCAACCAGAAACCGGAAGAAAGAACAGGTTGGGAAGGTTGGAAACTGCTAGAATTACCCAATGAAAACGACGATGGGTCAGTTATTGAGAAAGAAAAAGAAGAACTTACCCACAAGGATAATGATAGTATTTACTTACTGCGATCGCTCTACAAAACCCATGAGCAGTCAGCCCCCGCTCCCGTGCAGTTGGTTTCGGGGTTAGGATATCTCTATATTTTCCGTCAGTCTAAGACTAATACCTTGTTGGTGGATCGGTTTGTTCTCGACGGTTTGACTAATACTTTAACTCGTAAGCTAGAAGTCCGCTTCAAACGCAGCAAGCAGAAGCATAAACCCAGTCAAGCTCAGAAAAAAGGGGGCAGCGGGCTGAAAAATATTGATTCCTTAGATTTTACGGATATCAATGGCAATAACTTTTATGAACCCACCACAGAATTGAGTCTCATCAATAATCTCTCTAATGGTTGGTTTTCTGTCGTCTTGTTGCCTACCAACGAGCAAGATAAATATCGCTGGCATATTTTTGCCTACAATAGCACAAGCCAAAAAGTTGAACTAACTACCCTTCGCGCTTCTGAGGAGGGATTATTTGATGTCAAAGACTATACCATCCTCGATCCGGAACCTCGTAGTATTGCAGGTATTATCAAGCGAACCTTAGATTTGGGAACTGTTACTGTTGCTAAAGGGTTAACTGCGACTAAATACGACTTGCAACGGGAAAGACAAACCGATGAAGGAATGCAACTGCTGAGGGATTCAGTGCGTGTCATGTTAGCTATTGGCACTGGTGCGGGGAATGTGGCAGCGATTAGCTTTGCAGTAGCGGCAGATGGCACGTTATCAGAGATTAAAGAAACCCCAGATGGTACCACAATTCGACGCAGTACCTCTCGTCAAATATTATTGCCTCTCAATACCCTAGACCAAATCAAAACCATTGGCACCACTAACCCGCCACCACAAGGGACAATTACTGGTATTGCCAGGGGAGAAGATGACAAGGTTATCCTCACCTCAAATAAGGCTACTGGGTTAGATGAAACGGAAATTACGGAAGTTAAAATTACGGGTAATAAAGATTACAACAGCTTATATTCCGCAGTCACCAGAATTGACGACAATACCTTTGAAATTACCCCAGAAATTTCAAACGGGGGAAATTGGGAAGTAGTTCCCGAAGAAGAAACCGGGCTGATTTTTAACGGTATCGTCACAGCCTATGAAATTACCAACCAGGGTCAATTAAAAGTAACCGCCCTCAATCATGGATTGGGCAATGGGGATTCGGTGCAGGTTGTTGATACCAAAGACTATAACGGCACTTACACAGTAACAAAAATTGGTGACAATACTTTTAGTTTAGATGGGGTGAGGTGGCAAGCAGGAACAGCCATCAGCGCGAAACTACGAAGCGAAAAACGGCGGGGAGTTATCTTTGATGGGGTAGATGATTATATTGAATTGCCCTTATCTGGCAAGGTTTTAAGTTCTGATTTTACCGTTGAAGCATGGATTAAACCGAGCGAATTTGGGGGATACAAGACTGTACTAGGTACAGATTCACAGGCTAATAATAAGGGACTACACTTGACGGTAGATAACCAAGGGCTACGTTTTGGATTCTATGGTAATGATACATCTAGCACAAAAAGTCTTTCGGTAAATACATGGTATCATGTCGCTTTCTGTTATAGCAAAGAACAAAAAGAACAGACAATTGTCGTCAATGGAGTCGTCGATAAAGTTGAGAAGCCCCATAATCCATTTCAAGGAACAGATAAGTTAAAAATAGGTTCATCCTTGGGAGGAAATTATTTTAAAGGCTGCATTGCCGATGTTCGCATCTGGGATAAAGCCTGTACTGCTGAAGAAATCAAAAATAGTATGTATCTGCAACTGACGGGTCAAGAAGCCGGTTTAGTTGGCTATTGGCGACTAGATGCTATTGTTGAAGAGA
The DNA here is from genome assembly GCF_036704615.1 of Microcoleus sp. K4-B3. Lineage (NCBI taxonomy): Bacteria > Bacillati > Cyanobacteriota > Cyanophyceae > Oscillatoriales > Microcoleaceae > Microcoleus > Microcoleus sp. K4-B3. Next base: position 44,505 of record NZ_JAUBSF010000051.1, on the reverse strand, counting down.
AAAAACGGCAAGTTATCGATTTTTCGGTTAATGGCAATGATGGCATTGTCAAAGGTGGTGCTTATGTTAGTTCTGTCACCCTCAATCGTAATTTAGCGGGGACACAAACGCAGGCAATTAAATACGAAAATGAAGATTTGTTTGCCGTATCTGAACGCGCTACTTATACCGAAGAATTTGAGTTCAAAACCAACAATAACAATCTTAATCCTACGACTGCGAATCCTAAATTTTTTGCTCTCACCTACAAAGGTAAGAAAAGTCAGCGTTCTCAAGATTGGATAACCATTTTAGCAGGGACAACCCAATTTACCAGTTTAGGAAATAATTGGTATAAGGCGAGTTCAAGTTTTACAGTGCCAGATGGGATATCTCTGGTACGTTCCTTTGGTATTAGTGACATCAACGGTAATTGGACTACCTTAGAAATTCGCAAGCATAAGATTCAGTTAGATTCTGATAGTATTACTGAAAAAAAATACACCAATCGAGTGAATTTGACAACTTTAGCTGAGACGCAAGCGCCGTTAAAATTGACGTTAAAAGCCAAGTTAAAAGCACTGGGAGACAAAGAGTTAGAGCAAGGAATTAAGCTCAAGCGCAAAAGAGAGCTAGATGACCTACTAGCGATTCTAGGCAGCAAAAAGGAGCTTCAAAACAAGATCGATGCCGCAGAAGCCGAGAAAACCAATCTAACCGGGCAAGTAAAGAAGGCAAGTGAAGAATACCAGACGGAATTGGCTAACCCTGTCAATTATTGGCTCAAGATTGAGAATACAAACAGACAAGGTATGGTGCTAGGGCTTGATAGCAGCAAGTGGGCTAATATTGAGTCATCGAATAACTCTCAGAAACAGCAATGGCAACTGATACCCGATGGGAATTTGTTGTACAAGCTAAAAAACCGAGAATACAACGATTACTTAGACGTTTATAAGTATGCTTCTGGCTGGTATTATGCGGGTGTTGGAGAAGGCAAAACCTACAGTAAAAAGAATTTCGAGAAATGGAAGCTAGTTGGAAATTCTTTGGAAAACAGCCATGTTAGTGGCAACGACAAGTTTCTAGCAACTGAAAGTGGTAATACCAGCGTGTGGCTAGATCAAGGAAAGCAGAACCAGTGGAACTTGATAAAAACTCAAAAACTCAATGATGTAATAGCTACCAAAAAAACGGATTGGGACACCAAGAAAAAAGCTCTAGCAGATGCGGAAAGCGAGTTGGAAAAGTTACGTGCGTTACAGAAATATTTTGAGAGTAAGAAAAACCGCCTCCAACAAGAATTGGGAGATATCAACGGTCAAATCAAAAAACTCAGCGAACAATTAAAACAATTAAACACTGAATTTTTCCAGGACAAAACTAGCTTGCAAACCCCTGAAACCCCTCTAAAAATGGGACTCCTAAACAAAGATAGTAGAGGGCTAGAAACCCAAGGTGCTTTACTAGATTTTGTCCGCCCTGCCAGTCGTCTAAGTGCTATTGAAACCTGTGAAGGCAACGTACAACTAAGCTATTTTGATGATCGAGGAAGAATGCGTCAGACTAATTTTGATGCCACTGCTGACAGCAAAAATCCTACTATTGAACAATGGATTCCTGATTCGGTGTCAGCTTGCCTCAACCTCGAGCAAAATAACAGTCTAGTCACCTTAAGCAAACCGATTGAATTAGGTGAAGAATGGACTATCGAAGCTTGGTTTTTCTATCCACTGCCAGTGCCAGAAACAAGTAATTGGAATAGTCTGATTGGAGGCGAAGTCACCGATAACCCTATAATCGTCAAAAAAGAAGGCGATAGCGACCTATTAGGAACTAGCATCAACATATATTCTCAGAAGAATGCTGATTTTATTAGCAGTGGCTACGATCTGAAAAACCTGTCTCCAGGGTGGTATCATCTCACTGCGGTGGCACAAGAAGATACAACGCTGTTCTACATTGACGGCGAGAAAGTTGGGGATACTAAAACCAAAGCCCTAGAAGATGCCGAGGATAATCTGAAGAAAACCCCCAACGATCCTACAGCTAAAAAAAGGGTTGAAGATATCAAGAACAAGAAAGTAAATTTTAAAAGTACCAGCAATGTCAAATATATTGGCAATGTTCAAGGCGGTAAAGAACAGTTTGGAAAAATCGCCGAAGTTCGGTTCTGGGACATCGCCTTAAGCGCAGAAGAAATTGCCATCAACAGCAAAACCCTAATAACAGGTAATGAACCCGGTTTACTCGCCTATTATCCCCTCACGGAAGCCACTGGTAATAAAATTCAAAACAAAACAGGTGATGGCAATAACGGCACAATTACGGGCGCAAGCTGGTGGGGATGTGCTGCACCGATTGGCAAGTTAATTGAAGTTGAAGGTGAAGGTAATCAAGTCATGCAGTTTGATGGCGTGAATGATTATGTAGAAATTCCATACAACTCAAGCCTTAACCCCAGTCAATTTACTATATCGTGTTGGGCAAAACTAGAAAGAGAGGGTAATAATTCAGTGATTAACTGCGCTCACTCTTCTTGTGGATACGTGTTGTCTATAACAGGGGATAAAAATTTAAATTTTACTATGTATAACAACACAACCCAGTATCCGATTTCCGGCTTTACTTTATCAGGGTGGGTTCTCAATGCCTGGATACATACTTGTATCAGCTATAATGGCTCTACCCTAAAAATTTATAGGAATGGAAATATTATACATACACATGATAATGTAAAATATACTGCCAATTCTACGCGTCCTTTACTAATCGCGGCGGCGGAAAAAACCGATGGAAAGAATTATGAGTTTTTTAATGGAAAAATTGCCGAAGTCTGCATCTGGAACAAAGCTCGTAGCGAAGCGGAAATTAAGGCAGACATGAACCAACGCCTGACTGGGCAAGAACCTGGGTTAGTCGGTTACTGGCCTCTAGATAGCATAAAATTAGGAAAAGCCCTAGACCTCACTGGTAATAATAATCATGGTACGGTAAACGGAGCGAGCCTCGTCACAGCTAAAGATTTTCCCATTGATGCTCCCCCTCCCCCTGCCCTAGTCAGCAACAATGCCTTAGTAAGCTGCGAATATAGCACCGTCAGTAAAGACCGAACAGCGATAATGCGGCGGTTTTTTGCCGCTCCCACCGCCAAAGGTGTTTACCTCTTACCAGACAAACGCATCGAAGAATTAGAACTAAAATGGATTGGTAACGGTCAATTTGCCCCGACACTCTTAGGCTATATTGAAGGCGCTCCCCCCATTCCTAGCGAAAACCTGACCTTAGACGAAGGCTACCACGGCGCGACATCTGTAGAATTAGCCCTGTCGGAAGACGTAGAGTTTAGTTGGAAGCGAATCCAAGATTCCGGTTTAGGATCAACTATAGATACCTTCATTGGAGCCAACGCTGAAGCAGACGCGGGGTTTGGATTTACCACAAAAATCTCTAAGATAAAAAGTGGTTTCAAAGGCGAACTAAAAACGAGCTACCAATTCCAAAATGATAGCAGCATCACCTCAAGTTCATCCCTAAGTATGACTGACACAATAAAATTGTGCGGTACTCAAGAACAATTAGCTATTTTCCCCCACTTAGGCAAAAGATTCATCCCCAAAAATGTCGGTTATGCCTTGGTCGTTTCGGCTTTATCAGATGTCTTTATCACCCGACTTAAACGTAGTGGCAAAATGATCGGTTATCAGGTTCTCCCCGTAGAGAATATGCCCCCTGATATTAATACCATCACCTTTTTGATCAATCCTGCCTATACCATGAGTGGTAGCTTAGACGGCTTGACAGGAAGCAGTGCCACCAGCCAACGGTTCTTTAAGCACGTCCCGGAAATGCGATCGCAATTTGGCTCCCTTTACCCTGCTAGTTACTATCGCCTGCAAGAGGCTTATGACCTCAAACAACAAATCGATCAACAAGACAAAAATCGAGAAGCCTATTTCTACCAGTTTGAGACCCTTTTTGTGGATCAAATCTCATTAAATAAGCAAATCGATGAAGGGAATGCTCCCGGAGATATCTCTGTCAACCGACCAGAGGGCAAGCCAGAGGACAATCTTACCCCAGAGCAACAGAAAGATCAAGCCGCAGCACAACAGGCACAATTGCAAAAAGAAACTGGTGCAGCCTACGATCAACAGTCAACAGCAGTGAAACAGAAACAATCAGAAATAGAGCAAAAAATCAAAGACGAAGAGAAAAGAAGCCAAGCCTCCGCAAGTTTTGCCGCCTGGCAAAGGAAAATGGAAGACATCCAAATTCGTGCCGGCAAGCGTAACATTGTCAACACCTACGTTTGGGATGCCGATGGCGGTTTGCGAGCCGAGGCACAAAGTTTTGCCAACACTGCTGAACATTCTATTGGCGGAGCCTTTAACATGGTGGCAGGTTTAGGCGGTAAAGGGAATTTCGGTGTGTTTGGACTCGGAGCAGAGTTAACAGCTCAAGCAACAGTCAATCTCACCCAAACGATGACGAAAACCGAAAAACGCAGTAAGGGGATTCAGTTAAATGTCGATTTAAGCGGTGTCGAAGGTCGCGGCGTTACCGACTACAACGACTATCCCGTCCTAGCAGGGGAAAAGGTCAACCGTTACCGCTTTATGAGTTTCTACCTCGAAGGCAGCACCAACAATTTTAACGACTTCTTTAGCTATGTGGTTGACCCCGAATGGCTTGCCAGCAACAGCGAAGAAGCGCGAGCTTTACGAGAAGCTAAAGGTAAAGCTAATAAGACTTGGCGGGTACTGCACCGAGTAACTTATGTTGAGCGTCCAGCTTTGATGGGTTTTGGTCGAGATGTTCGTCAACTTGCTGTTGCCGACTCAACCGATGAACTTAGTCAACTTAAAGCCAAAGTGGAAACTCTGGAGAACCAAAACGCGGAAATGCTGGTCAAACTTAACGCAATTCTCAATAAGTTGGATTCAAAGCCCTAATCTTTAGGTGCTGATGGGTGGAAAGACAAAGGTCATCAACATCCGGGCGGTCAACCTTTACTCTCTCTTGTGGAACAAGCACAACTTTTTCAAAGTTTACAAACTCCTCCCGCTGATGGAGGATGATGGAACAGTCGTAAAGTTGCTGAGCGGATCAGTTGGTCGCCAAAACCCAGAGCTTTATCATTCCGGTGTAGCCGGAATTGATACAGCAGATTCTAGGTAAGTGAGGTACATAGCAGAGATAGAGGACACGGCAGTGCCGTTTCCCTACGGTGATCGATCGCTTGACGCGTGTACTTCATAAACGTGGAATCTGCTGTATCACTTATTTAAGTTAAGTAGGACTACTTAACAAGATAAGTTGGTCAACTTAATTAAACGTAAAATACGATCGCGCGTTAGAGCCCCGACTTCTTAAAAAAGTCGGGGCTCTGGGTATTTTGTCAATATAGACTAAGCAAATTCTCGCAAAGCTGGAATTAAATACTGTGTCAAAGTAAAGGCATCTACTCCTAATTCCGTCCGTTCTTTGGCAGCCATGATTCCGGCTTGAGCGTGCCACCAAACTGCTGTTGCTGCAACTGATTGCGGGGAGGATTTGCGGGCGATCGCACTTGCTAATAGTCCCCCTAACAAGCCTGTGAGAACGTCGCCGCTGCCGCCTCTGGCGAGGGCTGGGGTGCTTTCGGGATTGAGATAGGTGATGGTACGTGAAGCGCAGCTATCCCGTAGGGAATCGCCGTCATCCTCCCAACTTATGCAAACTCTGGCTCCTTTGAGCAATATTGTTGCACCGCAAAGCTGAGCTGCTGCTTGAGTTGCGGCAATTCGATCGTCGCCGGTTTCGTCGGCTAATTCGGGAAATAAACGCTTGAATTCGCCCGGGTGAGGCGTGATAATTGTCAGTGCTGAGCGTTCGGACAAAATCGGGACTGTGCCGAGTTGAGCGAGGATATTTAAACCGTCAGCATCTAACACCAGAGGTCGATCGCTCTCCAGTACAGATTCTACAGCTATTGCCGCTTCCAATGTCAGACCTGGCCCTGCGGCGATCGCATCATAGGTTCCCAAATCAATTGCTACTGGCAACTCGCTAATTGCACCGCTTTGGGTTTCGGGACATCCTATAACTAATGCCTCTGGCAACTGACTGCTCAACATCGGTTTGATCGACTCAGGAACAGCGATTGACAGCATTCCGACACCGCTGGCTCTTGCTCCCAATGCAGACAAAATTGCGGCTCCGCTGTAGCGGCGGGAACCTGCAATAATTAGTAAGTGACCGTTGATGTATTTGTGCGAAATTGGCGATCGGGGTAACGGCAAATGCTGAGTTGCCGATGCTTTTGTAATGCGTTGTATTGCCGGCGAGTCGCCCAATATTGCAGCAATATCTGCTGCGGGAATATCAAAATCAATTAATTCGGAACTGCCGATATATTCTAATGCTCTGTCTTGCAAAAATGCCATTTTCCACAAACCCAAACATAATGTATGTTTGGCCCGGATTGCCCTTCCCAAAACTTCTCCGGTATCTGTATGAATTCCGGAGGGAATGTCTATACTAAAAACGGGGATGTTTAAATTATTTATTTCGTCAATAGCTGCGGCCGTAGCGTTATTAATTTCTCGTTCTAATCCAAATCCAAATAAACCATCTACGAGCAAATCGCAGTTTTTAAGCTGGTCAATTTTGTCAACAAATGGAATATTTAAACAACGCGCATAATCAGCGTGATTTTTGGTTAGTTCTTTGAGTTTAGAAAACGGGCAGTAAATAACTACTTGGAACCCTTGAAAGTGCAATTCGCGGGCAACAACCAAAGCATCGCCGCCGTTGTGTCCCGGCCCAACCAATACGCCGATAACTGGCAATTGAGAATTAACAAGATTTTTCCCTTCTTCCCTTTTCCTTCTATCCGTTAAATCCCGTACACTGCTAGTTGCCAAACTTCCTTCCCCCTTCAAAAGCTCCTGAATGCGTCTAGCAATCAGTCCCGCGACTTTTTCCATTAAAGCTGGGACTGGCATTCCAGCAGCAAAGATTCTGGTTTCTATTTGCCGCATTTGGTCGGCGGTGACAACAAATTTTTGAAGAGTCATATTAGTGCTAAAATTTCAGCTAACAGCAGCAGTGGCAAGTTGTAGTATCTTTGTGGTATAATAAATTAGCTCGATCGAACTAACTCACAGTAAAATAGCAATTTCTCTCCAACCATGAACAAGATTGTTGTAGGCCTCTCCGGCGGGGTCGATAGTTCCGCAGCAGCCGCAATTTTACACCATCAGGGATATGAAGTGGTGGGTTTAACGCTGTGGTTGATGAAGGGCAAAGGTCAGTGCTGCTCTGAGGGAATGGTCGATGCAGCTAAAATTTGCGAAGATTTGGGCGTTCCCCACCACATTGTTGACAGCCGCGAGGTCTTTCAGGCAAGTATTGTCGATTATTTGGTGGAAGGTTACAGTGCAGGAATTACGCCTCTGCCTTGTTCGCAGTGCAATAAAACTGTGAAGTTCGGGCCGATGCTCAAGTATGCTCGCGAAGAACTCGGAATTGAAAAAATCGCTACAGGGCACTACGCTCGGATTACTTACGATGCTGCTACTGGTCGCTATCAGTTGCTGCGGGCGATCGACCCTGCGAAAGATCAGTCTTATTTCTTGTACGATCTAACACAGGATTTGTTGGCGGGTACGGAGTTTCCTTTGGGGGGAATTACCAAGACTGAAACTCGCAGAATTGCGGCGGAATTTGGCTTGACAACTGCTGATAAGCCGGAAAGTCAGGATTTGTGTTTAGTGGAAAGTAACGGTTCGATGCGGGCTTTTCTGGACAAGTACATTGCGCCGCAAAAGGGTGACATTGTGGACAAGTCAGGGCAGGTGCTCGGACAGCATGACGGCGTGCACCACTACACTATCGGCCAGCGGAAGGGACTCGGAATTGCTGCACCGGAACCGCTGTACGTGATTGAACTTGATGCTGCTGGCAATCGGGTAATTGTGGGCGATCGGCAGTTGGCAGTAGAATCTGAATGTACAGTCCAGAAAGTGAATTGGGTTTCTGTGGCGGAACCCATGGCTCCGATTCGGGCTCAGGTACAGATTCGATATCGATCGCACCCCGTCCTCGCTACAATTGTTCCTGTGGAATCATCCCAAGCAGAAGAAAAAGCCGGCGGTACAAGAGTTAAGTTGATTTTTGACGAACCGCAGTTGAGCATTACCCCCGGACAAGCGGCTGTTTGGTATGACGGAGACGTGCTGTTGGGCGGCGGCATCATCGAAAGAAACCAACTCCCAAATTAAGGCAAGGGGCGGGCTAGAAGCCCACCCCACAAGAAACCACCCACAAACAAACTCACTCTTTGTGGAACAGGCATCTTGCCTGTTTGCGATCCCCACCCACAAACAAACTCACTCTTCGTGGAACAGGCATCTTGCCTGTTTGCGATCCCCATCCACAAAAAACTCACTCTTCGTGGAACAGGCATCTTGCCTGTTCCAAAAGGAAGTTTATTTTTGATTTCACGCCGGAGTGCCTGAGTCCTCAAGAGCGATAATTGATATTAGCGAATGTCGATACAAGTCGGCCAAACTGTAAGGGCGGATTCACTCTTTTTCTGCGATTCGCATCCAGAATATTGATAAAGCCTCCCCGACCTAGCGACGATCGACAGTAGCAAATGTGGAACAGGCAAGATGCCTGTTCCACAACGATCCCCACCAACAAATTCAATCAGCCTTGCAGAGCAACTTTTGGGGGCCTTTTGATTGCCTCGCCTGCTCAGAGATAGATTAATAGGGGCTGTTCTCAGGATATAAGAGCTTAATGCGCTTTTGGTGTAGTGCGGATTCTTCTTGTTGTAGCTGCTCTAACTGGTCTACTATTTCTTCTTTTACCCCTAAAATAGAAGCCATTTGCCGAATTTTTGCCTTTTCCTGTTCATGAGATTCTCCATCAGCAGCACAAACCCAAATTGCAGTGAGAAGTATATCTCTTTGTGCCTTAGATACTTGAGGAGAGCGAGCAATAACTTCTTCTATAGCTTCATCCCCTTCATATGTTTTTAGCTCTTCTATCACCCAGTCTGCTACTCCCCAAGATGCACAGAATCCAAGAGCCCAATCTTTTTCTTCTTGTGAGAGAACTCCATCTGCTTTAGCGCAACATAAAACAGATTTCATATAAATGCAAGAATCCTCATCTGTAGGAATCTGGTTAAAACCAAAGAACCAATTCATTATCCACGACGAACCAAGTTTTTTGATGTCAGACATGAGTTTTATTCCTATAAACTAATTTTATGTGGTTTTTTTTGAGTGTGTCTTTTGAATCCTATTTAGAATTTTACGGGGTGACAAACCGGTTGAAAGGATTGCTAGGCAAGGTTTTGAGTAGAGTGACCTCAAAAAAGATGACTCTGCGGTACTTAGTATACTAAATTATTAGTTTTCTGGTGTGCTACACCATAGCTGGCGGGGATTTCAAGGCAATCGCCCCGATTTGAGCAAGTTGGCTCATGCGCGAGCAGATGTAAATAATCTTGAAGCTTTGCCTAGCAGAGCTTTGAGGATAAATTTAAGCTAACGCGATCGCACTAAGTACGGAAGAGCCAAACTTCAAAGGCTTTGCCATCCCTCGACAAGAGCGAGCGTCATTAATCCTACTACTTTTTTTAAGCTGATTGCTCCGACAACTGTGAATGAGTGCACCCCGATAAAAGGGTTTTAAGTCGTGACACCCACCCCACAAGAAAACTTGCTCTTTGTGGAACAGGCTTTCGGGCCTGTTCCAAAAGGAAATTTATTTTTCATTTCACAGGGGTACATTTACCTAACTTTCTTTTCCAAGCGCAACACATTTCCCCTAGCATTAGTGCGGTAAACCCAATTTTGCCTGCCATCAGAAACCACAACCCGCCAACCTTCGACAATCATTTGACCGCAAATTTCATCAGCTTTTGCGAGTCCTAAACAAGTATTTGACCAACTTTGTCTGCTCGATTCAGTTACTTTCAACTTGTCTGCAGCAATGCCAGTGGAGCGCGACAAGTTTTGGCGAACTGCTGCTGCTACATTTGCGGGCAATTGTTTCGGGGGATTTTGGCGCGTCGTCTCGGCCAAATTGCCCGGTTCGGAAATTAGACTATTGAGTGCCAATACCGAATAGCGGATTTTTTGGGACACCGTGGCTGCGGAAAATTGCTGCGCCGTTTGCTGCGGTTGGCTTTCCAACTGGCTGAGGGAAAGTTTGAGAGCGCCCGCGTTAGCTGCAGCGGTGTGTCTTAGCGCCGGATACATTTCCCATACCAGAATTCCTGTCAGCACCAAAGCCAAGATTACAGGATTGGGCTGCTTTTGGTCTCGGTTTTTATTCTTGGGAGATTTATTTTTGGAGATTCTTTTCATCATACGCCCTCTGCCTCACTTTACACAATGCGCGATCGCTCCTGAACACTCAACTGCAGATACTGATTGAGACACTGTTGGTGGTGCTGTTAGTTCCTTTGTGCAGAACCGACTTGACTGCTGGTGTGGCACAAGTAATTCCTACTCGCTGCCGGTACTTGTGTTTCAGGAAACTTGCACTACCCAGTTATTACTTAATTTTTACTTTTTGTCTCAGGGTATTAAGAAAAATTTATGCTTAAGTAAATATTCTTAAAAGCCTCTAATCCGACCCCTGAATCTCAGTACAAATTACTATTCTTCGTTCCAAAACTGCTAAACGTGTTTTAGACTGTGGGAGGCGAGCTGAGCCAAGGATATCACAGGGATGCCGCAAAATTTGTTGCAACAGGACGAAAACGCATTAGAAATTAAATCAGCTATCGCTGATTAATTGTATTAGCATTGTGGTTTTCTAGAGCGATCGTCCCCGAAACTACTTTAGTAGCGATCGCTACTTTTTTAGTACAATATTGTTGAAATCTATCGACTATGAACAGAAAATCCCTGGGCATCCATTTAATGAATCGGCTGAGCTATCCTCAAAAATTTACCTTAATCGGTTTCATATTTGGGCGTTGCTGATTTATGGTATGAAAGGCTAAATATGCCTGTCATGGAAACCAGTACCCACAAAGCTTGGGGATTTTCAACTTATTTTTTTCATACCCTGATTAAGCAACGCCCATATTTGCAATACCGTTAACCTTGGTCATGTACCTGCTGATTTCGGAAATTAACAGCAGGGTTGATTTTCCCCAAAAAGAAATCTACGGAAATCAATACCTGCGCTCGCTGCGCCAGTGGAGGGAATACATACCGAAACTTCAACTCTTAAATTATCAGCCTTTAAATACAAATTTAAGCCTGCCAGATACGAGAGCTGATTTAGAAGCTAAGATGGACGCGAACTTTCAATCCCTGGTTAATACCGAGATCCAGCTCGGAAACCTATTAATTTATACTGAAAAGTTTATTAAACTTTATCAAGATTGGCAAAACTTCAAACTTCGCCACAGTCAGTGGAGTTTAGAAAATTAAGATTTTGTATATCAACGTTTAGCTGGCGACATTGATAGACTGAGCGCTCGCGTCTGGGATACTTCCAATCTGATTTCAGATCCAGATTTGGATACCTATTTGATGAATGCTACTTTGCTGAAGCTTCCAGAGATGGAAAAAACCTTGTCAGAGATTAAGCTAATTTATCAAAAAATTAGCCTGCATTCCGATGCCACACCAGAGGAAAGAGCGCAACTAATTACTCTTTCGAGCAGACGGTTCTGTCGAGCGGTTTGATACGGTCGATTTGGGTTTCCCGATCGGGCTGGATGCAGATATTGCTGAATTTGTTGCTGAAAAAATTGTGCAGTTGCATTCAGGAGATGTGGTAGTGCTGTACACTGATGGGATTACGGAAGCTGAAAATATTGATAAAGTGCTTTACTTTAGATAGGTTAATTGAGGTAATAGAGATTAATTGGCAGCGTTCGGCTGCCGAAATCAGCCACGCTGTAATTAAGGACGTGCGATCGCACATCGGCGAACAAAAAGTTTTTGATGACTTCACATTGCTGGTACTCAAACAAAAATAGTTAATTAAATCTCTCTTCTCAAGCTTAAAATATATACAGTAATGTTTCTCTTCTCAAACTTTACCTCTCACATCGATATGATTCAGACTTTCGGCGATTTCATCGAGTGGTCAGCTAGCCAAGAATACTTAATAATTGGCTTTTCTCCGAGTTCGGTTCCCCTGAAGCAGCGGTGGCGGAACAACGGTTTGTCGGCGGATTTTCTGGCTGACTACTTGACGACTTTTTTTCCGGGAAATGAAGACGACCCCTCGACAATTGAAAGACAAGCTGAAATGAAAAGCGCTGTTAGCTACATTGCTAACGAGTTATTAGAAAATGCTATGAAGTTTAATGATGAAACCTCGGAGTACCCGATCGACATTAAACTGCAATTAGAGAGCGACAGAGTGATTTTCTCAGTTGCTAACAGTATCTCTCCGCAAGCTGTGGAAAAGTTTCAGGCTTACATTCAGCAGTTGCTGGCTTCCGAGCCGAGCGAGCTTTACATTCAGCAGTTGGAAAAAAATGCTGCTGACGAAAGGTGTAGCCATTCTGGATTGGGTTTGTTGACCATGCTCACCGATTATACCGCCAAAATTGGCTGGAAATTCCAGACCGTGCAAAAAGACCCGGAAGTAATTGCGGTGACAACTATGGTGCAATTAACAGTATAAGCAACGCTGGCGATCGATAATATCTAAGGGACTTTTTTTGCGACAATGGAAATTAACACAGAAGATTACCGGATCTGTTACGATCCAGCAACGGCAACCGTGAGTTTTTTTGGCTCTCTCAGGCTGAGGGGGCCTGCAGAGTACGCACCGATAGTGCAGTTTCTGGGCAAGGCGGCCGACGTGCAACAGACGAAAATAACCCTCAATTTGCAGCAGTTAGAATTTTTGAACAGTGCTGGCATCAATATGCTGTCGAAGTTTATTATCGAGGTGCGACAAAAAGCTCGGGTGCAAATGGCAGTACAAGGTTCTCAACGCATAGCTTGGCAAGGTAAATCTTTGAAGAATTTCCAGCGCCTGATGCCTGGTTTGCAGTTGGAATTAGTATAGACACACGATTACTTTTAGGGTACGGGCTGTTGAGCAATTTTATGTTAGTCGAGGCGCAAATTCTCAGGTTATGCTGGAAGAAGAACCATCTAGAGAACACCTACTTTTAGAGATAGAAAGATTGCGCCAGCAAGTGGAAGACTTGAAGGAGGAAAAAGCGGATCTGGAAATCTTGCTGGAAACTACTGCTGAACATTCCGATACAGTTGAAAGTGAGTTGCGCTATCGGGCATTGGAGGCGGTGCGGGAAGGCGAAATCAAGCTGGCTCAATTTCTGGAAGCGATTCCGATCGGCGTGGCCGTCCTCGATTCTCAAGGCAGACCTTACTACGTCAATCACGCCGGACAGCAGTTACTCGGTAAAGGGGTTTTGCCGTTAAATGCAGTTGAGGATTTGTCAGAAAGTTATCAAATTTATATCGCGGGAACTGATACTATTTACCCTTACGAGAATTTGCCTATCGTCCGAGCTTTGAGGGGCGAAAGCGCGACATCTGACGATCTCGAAATTCATCAACCCGATAAAAAAGTTCCCGTTGAAATTTGGGGTACGCCAATTTTTGACGCTGGGAAAGTTGCTTTTGCGATCGCAGTTTTTCAAGATGTCACGGAACGCAAACAAGCTGAAGCCGATCGCCATAAATTTATTAAAAAACTATTTGAACTCAATCTAAATTTGGAAAAATCCCTGGATGCTGAATCAGAATTAACTGATGCCTACGGGCGATTTGTGCCTCATCAATTTTTAAATTTGTTGGGATATGAAAGTATTATAGATGTCAATTTAGGCGACCAAGTGCAGCAGGAAATGTCAGTGCTGTTTGCGGATATTCGCGACTTCACGGCGCTTTCGGAAACTATGACGCCGCAACAAAATTTTAATTTTATCAATGCTTATCTTTCGCGGATGGAGCCTGCCATTACTAGCAATAACGGGTTTATTGACAAATACATCGGCGATGCAATTATGGCTCTGTTTAGCGACTGTGCAGATGATGCAGTTAAAGCGGGTATTGCGATGCTAAATATCCTAACTAATTACAACGAACACCGTCAAAAAGTCGGCTACATCCCAATTCAAATTGGCATTGGCATCAATTCTGGCTCTTTGATGCTGGGGACAGTTGGGGGTAAAAGCCGAATGGACAGCACTGTGATTAGCGATGCTGTTAATTTGGCATCTCGCATTGAAGGATTGACCAAAGATTACGGCGTACCTCTGTTAATTTCTCAGCAGACTTTGGAACGGTTGCGAAATCCGGCTGATTATGCTATTCGCATTGTGGATAAAGTACAGGTAAAAGGAAAATCTCAATATGTCGTAGTCTATGAGGTATTTGATGCCGATCCGGCAGAAATTAGGTCGGCTAAGCTAGCAAATTTGCCCGTATATACTGAAGCTATGTTACTGTGCGATCGCAAGGAATTCCGGGAAGCGGGAAAATTGTTTGAAGAGTGTTTGCGGAAAAATCCCAGCGATCCGGTAGCTCGTATTTACCTGAAACGCTGTCGAGATTGGCGATCGCTCCTCAAAGGAATTTAAAGCAAGTTATTAGTCATTAGTCATTAGTCAACACCTCGGACTGTTTTTGATTACCAACCGTAGAATGACGGTTTCAAGGCGATCGCACTCGCGACCTCAGAAATCCGGTTTCTGACTATATTGCTCGTTAATAAACCTAGGATGTGTGCGAAAAACCAAGTTTATAGCCCACCCATGAGTAAACCCTGAAACTCTCTGGAGTGTTGTGATAATATTATGAGTAATTTGGAGTGTCAAAAAAAGACGATGAGAATCAACAAGCAGCAGCCTAGAATATCTATAAAACCTTCAGTGATTAAAGCTATAGCTCTGTTCTGTCTGTGCTGCTTGTTAACTGCAAGCTGCGGACAGAGGGCCAATCGATCGGTGAATGCGAGCGGCGAAAATGTTAATAACCGCGTTACTATTGGCACAACCTTGAAATTGCGGACGATCGACCCTGCGGACGCTTACGAAACCATATCAGGACAATTGCTGCGCAATTTGGGCGACACTCTCTACACCTACGAGTCTGGAACTACAAAGTTAATCCCCCACTTAGCGACAGCAATGCCAAAAGTTAGCCAAGACGGATTGACATATACAATCCCTTTGCGTCAAGGCGTTATTTTTCACGATGACACACCGTTTAACGCCGCAGCAATGGAATTTTCCTTGCAGCGGTTTATCAAAAATGGCGGCAGTCCCGCTATGTTGTTGAGCGATGCAGTAGAATCGGTAAAAGCCACGGGCGAATACGAATTAACTTTTCAACTCAAAAAGCCTTTTACTGCTTTTCCTTCCCTGTTGACATTTTCCGGTATGTGTGCGGTTTCTCCGAAAGCTTACGAGATTGGGGAGGGTAAATTTAAACCCGATACGTTTGTGGGAACAGGACGTTACAAGCTGGCGAAGTACGGCAGCGATTCTCTCAAGTTTGACGTGTTTGACAAGTATTGGGGTGAAAAGCCGGTTAATCAAGGAATTGACATTTTGCTGCTTTCTAGTTCGTCAAATTTGTTCAATACTTTTCAGACTGGTGCGATCGATGTGGCTTATTTGTCTCTGGATGCAGACCAAGTTCAGAGCTTGGACGAGGGAGCAAAAAAAGGGAAATGGCAGGAAATCGCGGGGGAAAGCAGTACGGTTAGTTACATGGCGCTGAATACCAAGTCTAAACCGCTGGACAAGTTAGAAGTGAGACAGGCGATCGCAGCAGTGATGGATCGCCCCATGATTAACGAGCGCGTACTGCGGGGACAAGCACAACCGCTTTACAGTCTGATTCCCACAACCTTCGACGTTCAAAAACCGATTTTTAAAGAATTGTACGGCGATGCTAACACGACAAAGGCTAAGGAACTTTTAACGAAAGCGGGATACTCGGCCACAAATCCTTTTGTTCTGCCACTTTGGTATCCTTCATCTTCCACAAAACGAGCTTTAGTGGCGAGTATGATCGAGGCGCAAGCTAAACTCAAAATGGACGGGATAATGCAGGTAGAAATTAACAGCGTTGAATCTCCGACTTTGTTTCAAAACATAGAGAAGGGAATTTATCCTGCGGTTTTAGTGGATTGGTCTGCCGACTTTTTTGACGCTGACAATTACATTCAGCCGTTTTTAGATTGTGCCACTGGTTCGGAGGCTGGGGGCTGCTCCAAGGGTGCAAGTCAAGGTCAGGGTTCGTTTTATTATAGCGATCGGGTAAATCAACTGATCGACAAGCAACGAAAAGAAGCAAACCCTCAAACCCGCAAAGCCCTCTTTGCCGAAATTCAAGATATACTGGGTCAAGATGTACCTTTTATCCCTCTTTGGCAGGATAAGGACTATACCTTTGCTCAGAAAAATATTACCGGCGTCCGTTTAGAACCGACGCAATCTTTTCCTTTTTGGTTCCTGAAAAAGCAATAATTCTTTACAAGAATTTGCAGGAGTTGAAACGTCAATTATTATTGCATATTTTCTGCACAACAGGGTGATGATTGTCACAGTTTATCAAAGAGACCCATCACCCAACCCTCTCAAAAAATGTGGGATATTATTAAAGAGAGATATTGCTGAGGGTAAGTATATGAAACTTGGGATTTTAACAACAACAGGGCTACTGATTGCGATCGGTTTTGCCTCGGGAGTAAAAGCAGAAAACGTATCACAAGTCAAGCAACTATTAGAAACTAAAAAATGTAGCAAATGTGACTTGACAGGAGCGCAACTTGCTGGTATGAATCTGAGCGGAGCAGATTTGAGCGGTGCGAATCTGCGGGGTGCAAATTTGAACGGTGCAAATTTGAACGAAGCCAAATTGAACGAAGCAAATCTGAAACAAGCTAAATTGCAAGGTGCGAGTTTAATTGGGGCTAAATTGCACGGTGCCAATTTGGAGGGTGCTGATTTGAGCCGCGCTAATCTGAGTCTGGCGGGTTTAGTAATTGCCAGTTTGAAAAATACCAACCTCACCAGCGCTAATTTAATCGGTGCTAATTTAGAAAGCGCCGATTTGGCGGGTGCGAACCTGAGAAATGCTCGCCAGTCTGTTGCGAATTTAGCTAATATCAGCCTCAGAGGTGGCAGTGTATCGGGAATGGACGTACAGGGAGTCAACTTGCGGGATGCAAATTTGACCAATGCAAATTTGAACGGTGCAAATTTGAACGGTTCCGACTTGACTGGTGCTAATTTAAAGAATGCCAATATGGCAAATGTAGATTTGAAAAACGCTTCTCTGCCGTAGGACGATCGCCAATTGCTATATCAAACTCTGGTGCTTAACAAGCTTAATATAATAATGTAGGGGCAATTTCAAAATTGCCCCTACATTTTTTTTATTTGTAGGATTTATCTCGTTTCCGGTCGCTGCGTGGGTCATTGTTCGGTGTGAGAAGCTTTTCGCTGGCATCTGCGATTGCTTCATATTTTGATGTCGGATCAATCTTCTTCCTGAGTATCTTGGGCGAAGCGGATAATGTCATCATCGCCGAGGTATTCGCCATTTTGGATTTCAATCATCACCAGGGGAATAACGCCTGGATTTTCTACGCGGTGAGCAGTATTCATGGGAACGTAGGTTGACTGTTTCTGCATGAGAATCGTCTCTTTGTCGTCGCAAATAACTTTAGCGGTACCGGAGACGACAACCCAGTGCTCGCTGCGGTGATAGTGCATTTGGGTGCTGATGTGGTGTCCCGGTTTGACTTCAATGCGATTGATCTTGTAACGATCGCCCGCGTCTATGACTGTAACTTTGCCCCAAAACCGGGTTTGTGTGCGGTCGTCAATTTTTTCGATTGTGTCCACTGTTTCCACCATCCTGTTTATCTCGCTAACGGTGTCTGCAAAAATAGCTGTAGTTATAAAGTATATCAGAAGGAAAGTGCGGTCGGGTTTTTGCTTAGTTTTTATCCCAGACTCAAGCTTTATGAGATTAATCGCCATTCGCGAGCATCCACAAACTGAGACAAATGCCCCACATTTGTTGTAGCAATTACCACCTCATTGACTTCACTTCCCTCCAATATTGCTTGAGCCGCTAGAATCACATCCCCGTCAAGTGCATTGGGTTCTGCGGTTGGTCTTCCTCTCCTTCTCGCGTCAGCCCACAACTGAGCCGCTAAAAGCATTACCTCTGTAGTCAAAGGACGGTATGTAAGGACATTCTTGAATAGGTCAAGTTTTCTGATACCTCTCTCTTTTCCCGCTCGAATCAATTCTCGCCGCACCTCATAGTCAGCAATTTCAGGCAGGATTACCATTTCGCCATTTTGTAGTAAGGAGTCTAGCCAAAGTTGGCATTCCAAATAAGGAGGTTTGGCTTGAGGGTTTGTTACCATTCCTAATGGGCCAGAATCCAAAATAATTATTCTGCTCATTGAAACAAGGGTCGATTAGACATCCGATCTTCATCGATCACTTGTTCTAGATATTCCGCAGTTTCTTTTTGCTCTTGTTCGTCATCCTCTTCTCGCCACGATCGCAATAATTCAATTGCACCTTGATTTCTTTGTATCCGTTCCTCCAGCGACAGTTTAGTAATGTCTATTTGCTCAGATATCTGGGCTGGCTCGGACAAGACTGGCTTTACTGTCACCGTTTCCAGAAATAAGCGCATCATCTGAAGTAAATTCGGCCAATATTCTCTGGGAGTTTGCTGAATTACGCGGAGAAATTCTGCGATCGGCTGGCTTAACGGGCGATCGCTTTCTTTGTCTTCAACCGTAGGAGTTTCGGGCGCGGATTTTACTGTCCCTTGGCTTTCGCTGCTTAAAACTTGTTCGGACATAATTACTTTTTTCCTTTCTCTCATTTACTCATATTATAAATAAAAGGCGGGCAATTGCCCGCCACACTTTTTACTTGCTCAACACACCATCGGGAATTCCCAAAATATCCTCAATTCGAGGCATATCTTCCAAAGCAATCACTCGCCCTTCATCCTCAAATCCAGCAATTCGATCGAAATTCAAATACCGATACAAATCACCAGCGAAAGGATCGATTCTCTTCGACACAATGTCATTGTATTCTTGGACTGTGGGGATTCGACCTAACAGCGAACAAACTGCCGCTAATTCTGCCGAACCGAGATAAACTTGCGCGTCTTTGCCCATGCGGTTGTTAAAGTTGCGAGTAGAAGTTGAAAACACCGTTGTCGCATCTTTAACCCGCGCTTGATTGCCCATACAAAGACTGCATCCGGGCATTTCTGTGCGAGCTCCAGCAGCTCCAAAAATGCTGTAATAACCTTCTTCTTTGAGTTGCTGTTCGTCCATCCGAGTTGGCGGACAAATCCACAGGCGAGTTTTCACTTCCCCTGCACCTTCCAACACCTTCGCAGTGGCGCGGTAGTGACCGATATTTGTCATGCAGGAACCGACAAATACCTCGTCAACCCGATCGCCCGCAACCTCACTCAACAACTTAACATTATCCGGGTCGTTGGGAGCAGCCACAATTGGCTCTTTAATCTCGTTGAGATCGATTTCGATGATTTCAACGTATTCCGCATCAGCATCTGCCTCCATCAACACTGGATTAGCCAGCCATTCCTCCATCTTCGCCACCCGGCGCATCATCGTCCGCGCATCTTGATAGCCCCGCGCCACCATGTTTTTCAGCAGCGCGACATTGGAACGAATGTACTCAGAAACAGTCTCTACGCTCAATTTAATCGTGCATCCGGCGCAAGAACGCTCGGCCGTCGCATCGGTCAATTCAAAAGCCTGCTCGACCTTCAAATCTGGCAAACCTTCAATCTCCATAATCCGCCCAGAAAAGACGTTCTTCTTATTCTGTTTTGAGACTGTCAGCAAACCTTTTTGAATCGCCACATAGGGAATTGCATTCACAACATCTCGCAGGGTTACTCCGGGCTGCAATTCGCCTTTGAACCGCACTAAAACTGATTCCGGCATATCCAAAGGCATGACGCCCAAGGCGGCAGCAAAGGCCACTAATCCCGAACCCGCAGGAAAGGAAATTCCCAAAGGAAAACGAGTGTGAGAATCGCCGCCAGTTCCCACTGTATCCGGCAATAACATTCGGTTCAGCCAAGAGTGAATAATGCCGTCTCCGGGACGCAAAGCTATGCCGGCGCGCTGTGACATGAAATCGGGTAATTCATGGTGAGTTTTGACATCAACTGGTTTCGGATAAGCGGCGGTGTGGCAGAAACTTTGAATTACCAAATCGGCGCTAAATCCCAAACAAGCAAGTTCTTTCAATTCGTCCCTAGTCATAGGCCCGGTGGTATCTTGCGAGCCGACTGTTGTCATGGCTGGTTCACAAGATGTACCGGGACGAACGCCGGACAAACCGCAAGCTTTTCCTACCATTTTTTGTGCTAAGGTGAAGCCTTTGCCGGTATCAGCGGGAATAGTCGGGCGGGTAAAAATAGTGCTTGGTTCTAGTCCTAAAGCTTCGCGGGTTTTGTCGGTTAAAGTGCGTCCAATTAATAGCGGAATTCGGCCGCCGGCGCGAACTTCGTCTAGAATTGTGTCGGGTTTGAGGGTGAAGGTGGAGATGATTTCTCCGGCTTCGTTGGTAATTTCGCCTTTGTAGGGATGGATGGTAATTACCATTCCTGTTTCCATTTTGGAGACATCGCATTCGATCGGCAAAGCGCCGGAATCTTCAGCGGTATTGAAGAAAATCGGGGCGATCGCACTTCCTAAAATATAACCGCCGCTGCGCTTGTTCGGCACAAACGGAATATCATTGCCAATGTGCCACAGCACCGAATTTATCGCCGATTTCCGCGAGGAACCGGTGCCGACAACATCGCCGACGTAGGCTACGGGATGGCCTTTTTGCTTCAAATCTGCGATCGTTTGCAGGGCTCCTGGTATCTTACTTTCCAGCATCACCAAAGCGTGCAGGGGAATGTCGGGCCGGGTGGTAGCATGAGGTGCTGGCGACAAGTCGTCAGTATTCGTTTCTCCGGGAACTTTGAAGACTGTAACGGTAATGACTTCCGGCAGTAGGGGGTGGCTGGTGAACCACTCGGCTGCGGCCCAAGAATCGACTACCTGCTTGGCGTAGGGATTGGTATCGGATAAAGTCAGAATGTCGTGGAAGGCGTCGAATACTAACAGGGTTTTGCTCAAGGCCCGGGCTGCGGTAGCGCCAATGGCGGTTTCGGCAGTGGGATTGAGCAAATCGATTAAAGATTGGACGTTGTAACCGCCCATCATTGTCCCCAGCAGGTAAACTGCCCATTTGGGGGTAATTAGGGGGCTGTGGATTTCGCCTTTAGCAATGCCGGTTAAAAAACCAGCTTTGACGTAGGCGGCGCTGTCTACTCCGGGCGGGACGCGATCGCGCAATAATTCTATTAAGGTTTCTTCTTCTCCAGTCGGCGGATTTTTCAGCAGTTCACACAGTTCCGACGTTTGCTGGGCATCTAGCGGCAGCGGTGGAATTCCCAAAGCGGCCCGTTCGGCAGCGGTACGGCGGTAAGATTCAAGCATTCTCCTCTCTCCTCGGATAGTATTCGGTGGTTGGCAAGCAGGTGACTTTACTTTTTAGATTAGGAGCTTCCCCTGCACATTGGGTAAAGTACCTCGCCATACATAAAAACTTAACGCAACTTTAAAAACTGTAGATTTTCATACCAAAGACAGATGTACTCTCCACCGAGATTGCATCATATCAAACTCCAGCCGAGCAGTTTAGGGCGTTCATTGGCATTGTTCTGGTTAAGATAAATGTGTTGTGGGCTACTGTCGATCGTCCTCTGCATCCATTCCTAACAAATTAAGCTAGGAAAGCATTTGTCAATCAGCAATTATGCTCAAAATTTACTCAGATTTTGGGTAGAAAACTCAGATTCGGGCGATCGAGGAATCATGCCGAGCGCCATATTTATGCCCACTCACTCTCAAATCGCAAATTTTCCACTCCTAGAAAAGCAGTTTTTTTGAGTAATCTTACTGTTTGACAAATGAAATTCAGTCTTCAGTTGTTACCAATCTCTGCATCTGAAATCGTCATTTACCAGAAGTTTAAAAAAGTTGTCCTGCTAATGGATCGATTAACAAATGGAAAGTTTTATCCCTGAAAACTCTGAAGACTGTCAGGGCTGTGCCTCCAAGCCAGACTTGTACAAAGAGCTGCAAGGAACGACAGAATTACTGCTGACGATCGGCAACTCGATGCCAATGCCCCTGATAGTCAGCAGTCTGGCGGACGGCACAATTCTTTATAGTAACGATTTATGCCGTCAGGCTTTCGGGTTCACGGCCTTCAAGTCGATCGAGCGCCAAAAAGCCGAAATACTTTACCACAACCCCGCAGACCGCCAGGAATTGCTGTTGCGGCTCGCCCGCAACGAACACGTCCGCGAGACAGAAGTCCGGCTTAAAAAAGCTGACGGCACGCTGTTTTGGGCAAGTGTATCGATGCGATATCTGACATTGGTGTCGGGGAAAGCTGTTCTGTCGGTGTTCAGCGACATTACCGATCGCAAGCGAGCCGCCGCGAAGGAGCAGGAATTGCTCGCGTCAATCCACTTGCGGGCCCGCCAGCAAGCGGCCGTCGCTTACTTGGGGCAGCAGGCCCTGGCTGAAACAGATTTGTCCGCACTGATGGACAAAGCTGCGGTTTTAATTGCTCAAACGCTGGACGTTGATTATTGTCAGTTGTTAGAACTGTTGCCCTCTGGCCATGCTTTTATGCTGCGAGCGGGGGTTGGCTGGCAGCCGGGCCTTGTCGGCAGCGCTACTGTTACCGCTTCTGCCCGATCGCAAGCAGGTTACACATTGCTAGTGGGCGAACCGACTATCGTCGAAGATTTGCGGGTGGAAACGCGCTTTAGCGAGTTGCCGCTGCTGCACAACCACCGGGCTGTCAGCGGCGTCACTGTCATCATTCCCGGCAATCGGGGACTGGGAAGCAACTGGGGACAAGCAGAACCAGCGAACAGTTCCTCCTCGCCGGCCTGGGGCATTTTAGGGGTGCATACCAGCCAAGGGCGGGTTTTCAGTCAAGATGACGTTTATTTTGTAGAAGCGATCGCCAACGTATTAGCCGCGGCGATCGAGCGCATCATATCGCAAGAACGCTTACAAATGATGGAACGGGCGATCGAAAGTTGCAGCAACGGCATTGCAATCACCGACGCGACCGTTGCAGATAATCCAATTATTTATGTCAATCCCAGTTTTGAGCGGATCACCGGTTATCGCAGAGACGAGTTAATGGGGAAAAATTGCCGATTTTTGCAGGGCACCGACAGGGACACCGCCGCTGCCAAACAATTGCGAGTTGCGATTGAAGAAGGGAGAGAATCTCAAGTTATCCTGCGCAACTTTAGGAAAGACGGCACGCCTTTTTGGCACGAACTGTCGATCGCTCCAGTTTACAACTCGCGGCGACACTTAACCCACTTTATTGGAGTGCAAACAGACATTACCGACCGCCAGCGCTCGGAAGAAGAATTATTTTTAAATTCTCAAGCTTTAGCAGCTTTTAGCGCTAATCTCAAACACTTGCACCGGATTACAACTTATCATTATCAAAACTTTGAAGAACTGGTTGACGATTATCTAACAGCAGGCTGTTTGATGTTTGGACTTTCTATAGGGATCATGGCTGAAGTTGAGAGCGAAACTTTTATTGTGCAGGCCGCGAAAACAGATTTAGGATACTTCGTGCGAGGCTTAGAATTGAACCTCAGCGATACTTACTGCGCCGCAGTCATTAAGCTCAACAAAACAGTTGCGTATTCTCATATAGGAGCAGACATAGAGATGCGCGAACATCCAGCTTATCAAAGCTGCAAATCAGAATCTTACATCGGAACGCCGATATTTGTTAACAATAAAACCTACGGAACTTTGAGCTTTAGTTCGCCACAGATAAAAAAAAGAAAATTCAAGTACGAGGAAATAGAAATCATAGAATTGATGGCTCAAAGCATCGGTAAAATTCTGGCGGTTCACCAAATGGAAGTCGAACGCCAGCAGGCTGAAAAAGAGCGATGCGAGTTGATAGTATCTCTCCAAGAAAGTGAAGAACGCTATCGCCGTTTAGTAGAACTATCTCCCGAAGCGATCGCCGTTCACAGTCAAGGGAAAATCGCCTACATCAATGCTGCCGGCGCTAAACTCCTGGGTGCGAGCTCTCCCGATGCCCTAATCGGCTTTCCGGTATTGCATTTCGTCCATCCAAACTATATGGAAAAAGCCAGAGAGCGCATTCGGCAAGTCGAGAAAGAAAATAAGCCGATCGACCTTGCCGAACAAAAACTGATGCGGCTCGACGGACAAATAATAGATGTTGAAGTTGTCGGCATCCCCGCTACTTATCAAGGCTCGACCGCCGCCCAGATTATTATCCGAGATGTCACCGAGCGCAAGCGAGTAGAACGACAACTGCTGCACGGCGCTTTTCACGATGCGCTGACGGGTTTGCCCAACCGCGTTTTGTTCATCGACAGGCTAGGACAAGCCATCCGCCGATCCAATCAGTCCCCCGATTACAAATTTGGTTTACTTTTCCTAGATTTAGACCGCTTCAAAGTAGTTAATGATTCTTTAGGACACGTTTTAGGAGACAAACTGCTAGTCGCCCTCGCGGATCGGCTGCAAACCTGCGTGCGGGCTTCTGATACCGTGGCTAGGCTGGGGGGAGACGAATTCACCATCCTGCTAGACCACATTCAGAGCCTCAGCGACGCGACCCTAGCAGCTAAAAAGATACAAAAAGAACTGACGATGCCGTTTCATATCGAAGGGCATGAAGTATTTACCACTGCTAGCATTGGCATTGTTTTCAGTCGAGGCGAAACCGCCGAGAGTGGCGAATCAAATCTCTACACTCACCCGGAAGAATTCCTACGCGATGCTGACATCGCTATGTACCGCGCTAAAGCTTTGGGCAAGGCCCGCCACGAGGTGTTTAATTTGGCGATGCACGACCAAACTATGTCGCTGTTGCAGTTAGAAAATGACTTGCGGTTGGCTATTTTGGGCAAGGAGGAATTAGGGGAAAGCAAGAATCAATGTTCGCACTTTATTGTGCACTACCAACCGATTGTTTCGATCGCCAGCGGTGCGATCGAGGGTTTTGAGGCTTTGGTGCGCTGGCAGCACCCGGTTCGGGGTCTAGTTCCGCCGTCTATTTTTATCCCTGTAGCTGAAGAAACAGGTTTGATCGTGCCTCTGGGAGCCTGGGTGTTGCGGGAAGCTTGTCAGCAATTGCGCCTTTGGCAAGAAATGTTAACGGAGGAAGATGGAAGAAGTTCGATTGAAGTCAGAAAAAGGAAGAATGAAGAAGGAAGAGGGAAGAGGGCAACGGGCAATCTACGGAATTTAACTGATTTAACGGATAGAGGGAATGAGGAACAGGGAAGAAGGAACAGGGAAGAAAGAATCGGTAAAAATTCACCAATTCCTAGTTACCAATTCCCGATTACCGATTTCCACTCCCCTGTTACCAACTCCCAATACCCAATTACCAATACTTCGGCTACGCTCAGTACAAGTTCCCAGTTACCTATTCCCAATTTTCAATTACCAATTATCGATCCTTCGCAATTAACAATGAGCGTCAATCTTTCTCCGAAACAGTTAGGTCTGGCGAATTTGATCGAGCAAATCGATGAAATTTTAGCAGAAACTGGCTGCGATCCGAGCTGTTTAAAATTGGAGATTACTGAAAGCGCGCTCGTGGAAAATGTGAAGAAAGCCAATATTGTGCTCGCCCAATTAAAAAATAGAAATATTCGATTGTCGATCGACGATTTCGGTACTGGTTATTCGTCTTTGAGTTACTTGCACCGCTTTCCGCTGGATACGCTGAAGATCGATCGATCTTTTGTGAGTCGCTTGGGGGCTGTCGAAAACGGTGACGGCGGGGGTCAGCCTTTGCAGATTGTGCGGGCGATCGTGACTTTGGCTCACAATTTGGGATTGAATGCGATCGCCGAAGGTGTGGAGACAGCCGAACAGTTAGCACAGCTTCGAGAACTAGGCTGTGAATTAGCTCAGGGATATTGGTTTTCTAAACCTTTGGACAGTTCCGCAGTGACAGAAATGCTGATAAATCTCGGTAATAGAGCAATTATCAAGTGAGTGAGGTACAGATTGGTAATGGGGAATGGGGAAGGGGAAATTGGTAATTGGTAATTGGTAATAAAGTGAAGTATGGTACGTCAGCTAGGGAGATGTTTGCTACAAACTCAGAATCTCAAAACTGACGCACTAGGGAATAAATGGTGCATCAGAATTAGATTTTCGGTGATAGTTGAGAATTACCAAACTGACGCACCGTAACGCTTTCGCAATTCCCAATTCCCCATTCTCAATTCCCCATCCCCCATTCCCCATTAACAATTAGCTTTGAGCGGAATCTCGATCGCCAATTCTGCGCCCTGTCCCGGCGAAGAAGTGCATTTCAGCGAGCCTTTGTGTCTGTTTGTAACAATTTGATAGCTAATTGACAAGCCCATCCCAGTGCCTTTTCCCACAGGTTTAGTGGTAAAAAATGGGTCAAAAAGTCGATTGCAGACAGTCTCTGCCATTCCCGGGCCGTTGTCAGCAATCCGAATGAACACTCGATCGGGCTCCAGCATTTCAGTTTTGATAGAAATGATACTAGGGTTTTCCCGCATTTTGTCGGCAGAAAGCCGCGCGTCTCTCTCTTCCAAAGCATCTAAAGCATTGCTCAAGATATTCATAAATACTTGATTTAGCTGTCCTGCATAACACTCTACTAACGGCAAATTGCCGTATTCTTTAATTACCTCAATTTCTGGATGATTGTGTTTGGCTTTGAGCCGGTGCTGCAAAATCATCAGGGTGCTATCTATGCCTTCGTGAATGTTGACTGCTTTCATTTCTGCTTCGTCCATGCGGGAGAAGGTGCGCAGAGATGCCACGATTAGTTGAATTCTGTCTGCACCGACTTTCATCGAGGAAAGCAGTTTCGGCAAGTCACCCATCAGAAAGTCGAGTTCAATAGCTTCTACTTCCTCTTGAATTTCCGGGACTGGCTCGGGATAGTGGTTTTGGTAAAGTTCTATCAGGTGCAGCAAGTCTTGAGTATAGTCGTTGGCGTGGGTGAGGTTGCCGTAAATAAAGTTAACTGGGTTGTTGATTTCGTGGGCGACTCCTGCCACAAGTTGACCGAGAGATGACATTTTTTCATGTTGAATTAACTGCGATTGAGCGCTGGTTAATTGCTGCAAGGTTTCCTCTAATTCAAGAGCTTTATTGCGAGTTTGGGCGTAAAGATCGGCTTGGTTGAGGGCGATCGCCAATTGAACTGTAATCGCTTGCAACAATTCTACTTCGCTGTCGCTCCAAGGCCGCACAGAACTGCAAGAGCAACAGCTAACTGCACTCATTACCCCGGAAAGTGCCTGCATGGGGATGATTAATATAGATTGGTAGCCGAGCGATCGAATGGTTTGTTTCCAAAGAGGATCTGCTACTGTTTCGACATCATCGACCCGCAGCATTTCCATCTGCAAGATTTCTTCTCCAAGAGAACCGAAGTCGGAAGCTGGATAGCGACCTGTTAAATCGGGAAGTTCGGGGAGGCGAGACTCTTTGATTGTCTCCCAGTAAGGTGCGTCTCCGTCGCAGCGATACCAGCTAAAGTTGCAACGATCGATCTGCATGAAAGCGCGAATTTCCTTAACTGCGACTGTAACGATGCTGTCGAAGTCGAGGGAATTGCGGATTTGAGCGGTGAGAATATTGAGCAATTTTTCTCGATCTGCCTGCAGTCTGAGTCGCGCTTCCGATTGCCTCAAAGCAATTTCTCCCCGCTTGCGCTCAGTAATGTCTTCGGTAATTGCTAATAAATATTGGGCATTGCCTTCTCGATCGAGAATTGCGGTTTTCTTCGTATGAAATATGCGAGTATCGCCTTCTCTTGTTTGAATCAGTTCTTCGGGAATGTCTAAAATTTGCCCGCTGGCGAGGGCTTCCCGGTCTTTGGCGGTGAAAAAGTCGGCTTGTTCTCTGGGGAAAAAGTCGTAGTCCTTTTTGCCCATAACTTCTGCTGCACTGAAACCGAGCAACTGTTGGGCGACTGGGTTCCACAGTACAAATCGCAACTCTTGTGCTTCTTTGCAAAATACTCCTACGGGTATGGTTTTGAGCACTGATTCCATAAACTGTTGAGCCTGTTGCAGTTCTGCTTCTGTCTGTTTGCGATCGCTAATATCTCGGACGTTGGCAATCACGCTGAGATTGCCGTTGAGATGAATTCTGGACAGGGCAACTTCTGCATCAAAAGTTGAACCGTCGTTGGGACGCCTCGCTTTCCATTCGAGGCGACCTGTTTCGCCGGCTAATACTTTTTCCCAAATTTCTTCCATGTTTTGAATGGAATTATCGCAGCTTGAATAGTCGTTTTTAATGGATAATTTTGTTGCTTGTTCGGGGCTGACTCCGTACATTTCTAACATTCGATTATTGACATCGAGAATGTTGCCTTCTAAATCGTGAATCAAGATAGCATCGTAGACATTGTTAAATATGGTTCGCAGGTTTTGCTCGGAAACTTGTAGCGCTGCTTCTGCTTCTTTTCGATCGGCGATTTCTCGTTCTAACTGGGCGACTGCTTGGGACAGTTCGGCTGTGCGATGGCTCACTCTGTCTTCTAACTCGGCTTTTGCTTGCCGCAGGGCTGCTTCGGCGACTTTGCGATCGGTAATGTCGAGCGCCGTGCCGAACAATTTTAGGACTTTGCCACTAGCATCGGTTTCAGCGCGACCCAAAGCGTTGAGATGCCGCAGCGTGCCGTCGGGACGGCAAAGGCGGAGGTCAAAATCAAAGGGGATGCCAGTTTCGAGTCCCCGCTGCACTTGAGTTCGCCACAATTCCAAATCTTCGGGGTGGATCAGACCTACCTGTTCGGCTAGGTTGGGGGCAAACGCGGCCGGTTCGAGTCCGAAGATGCGGAAGAGTTCCTCTGACCAAGTGACGGTTCCCATTATTGCGTCGACTTGCCAATTACCGACGTGGGCGAGTCTCTGGGCTTCTTGTAGCTGCCGCTGGCTGTTGCGGATGGCTGTTTCGGCAACTTTGCGATCGGTGATGTCGAGCAAAACGCCGCAAAATAGTATTTCGCCGTTCTGGCTGCGGGTGGGCCTTGATTCGCCCTGCCACCAGCGAATCTCGCCGTCGGGCTTGACTATTCGCCCTTCGTAGTGCCAGGGAGAGAGATTTTCTACGGCTTCGTTGACGGAGGCGAGGTGGGCTTCCAAGTCTTCGGGGTGGATGCGAGAAGTGAATGTATTTAAGTCTTGCATCATTTCTGCTGCTGTGACGCCGGTAATATCGAAGATGCGATCGCTCATGTACTCAACTCTCCACACTCCCTCGCTGCTGCAAAATTGGAACAGAGCTCCGGGGATGGTGGCTGCGATCGTCCGAAACTTGGTTTCGCTGACACTGAGTGCGGCAAAAGTCTCTCGCAGTTCGGCCGTGCGTGCTTCTACTCTGCGCTCTAGTTCTGCGTTGGCGTGTTCCAATGAGGCTTCTGCGCGCTTGCGATCGGTAATGTCGGTGGCTGTACCGGTGGTGCCGAGGAAGTTTCCCGTTTCGTCGTACAGGGCGATCGCGTTGAACATCAAATGTTTCATGCTACCGTCTTTGGCGATTTGGGTGGTTTCGTACTGGAAAATAGATTCTCCGGCAAACAGGCGGGCGAAAACTTTTAAATCTTTCTGGCTTTGTTCTGGTGTCACAAAGTCGGAGAACGGCCGACCGATCATTTCTTCTGGTTCGTAACCGTAGATATACTTAACTGCTGGGTTGACGAAGGTGTAGCGCCCGATCGCATCGACCGACCAAATCATGTCTTGGGAGGTTTCTACCAGCCTGCGGTATTTGGTTTCGCTGGCTTTGACGGCTTCTTCTGCTTGTTTGCGTTCCGTCATGTCGCGGGAGACGGCGATTGTCATTGTGATGCGATCGTCTTCGTTGCGGATGGGTGTTTTGACTGTACTAAACAGTCGCACTTCTCGATCGTGCCGCGTGATCGGTTCTTCTGAAATTTCTAGAGTCTGTCCGGTCTCAAATACGAAGGCGTCATCTTTAATGTACTGGAGAGTATGGTCGGGATCGGCGAAAGGTGCGTCTACGATTCCTTGAAGTTCCTCTTGAGTCATGCCGTAATAATCGCGAAATGCTTTATTAGCCCACACGATTTTTGATTGAGGGCCTTTGACTAATAGTAGATCGGCGAGCGAATCGAGAATTTGTTGATATTTTTGCTCGCTGTCGCGGAGTTTCTGCTGCGCGGATGCGATTTCTGCTATTTGCCTCTGGGTTTGCAAGTGCAGTTCGGCTTGGTAGATTGCAACTGCTAAATGGTCGCCTACTTGTCTGGCAAATTCGATTTCGTCTTCTTGCCACTCGCGGGGATTGCCGCACTGGTGAATGCACAGCAATCCCCACAAATGTTGCCCTTGCAGTAGGGGTACGACTAAGTTGGCTCGGATTTGAAATCGCTTGAGGATTTTGAGGTGGCACGGGCTTAACCGGGCTTTGTAGATGTCCGTGACAGCTTGAACGTAACCTTTGGCGTAGTTGGCTGCAAATTGTTCGCCGAAGCAGTAGTCGCGAACTCTGATTCCCAAAGATGGGGTGTATAGGGGAAGTACCTCTTCGGAGACTACTTCGCCCTCGTTCCATTCGGATTCGGGAAGAAAGCGGTAGATGGCGACTCGATCGGCATTTAGCAGTTGCCGGACTTCGGTGGCTGTGATTTTAAAGATTGTTTCTAAGTCTAGGGATTCGCGAATTTTGCCAATAACTCCCATCAGCGCTTGCAGCTTTTTGAACCAGGTTTGAGATTGCGTTTGTCTTTCTAGGTGAGCTAGTTTCTCGCGCAGGTTGGTTACTTCTTGATACAGGTATTTATGAAACATAATGCTCTTCCTTTCGTGATTTTGCGGTTTGGTATCGAGGTTGACGGTATCTCAATCGCGATCGACAAGTTGAGCCTGGTAAATCAAAAGGGCAAAGGACAAATTCTCCTCCTTCTGCTAGCACTTAGCAGCTACTCAAGCTGCATTTCCATATTTTTTATAGATTGGGAGGTCGAGCGAGCCTGTTAACTTCCGTATTTTTACTGAAAAAACTGGCATAATTTGCTACTTCATAAATTGTCAATAATTGAGAATTATGTTAACAAAACTTACACCTAAACTGGGTTTCTTAACGTAATTAAGTCAGGGAAGCTCCGAAAGTGGAAACCAGAAACCGCGTTTCATGACGGGATGGCGGGAGCACTCTGACTAATTTTGACATTTTTTTCGCTCGCCTTTGGTTGCAACGATCACCTTTTTATTATTACCCCAAACTTGAGCGATGGCTTCCTTGGTTTTGCGCTTGAATATTCTGTTGCAATCCCCTCTATTAATTTTTTTTGAAATAGAGGCGATCGCCTTTTCTATAGTTGTCGCTAATTCTCGATTTCTCTGTCCTAAGTTCCTTTTTATACACCCTTTGGGGCAATCCGCTCTTTGAGATATTTTTGGTTGCATTTTAATTGTTTTATGCTATCGATTTGATTGTTCAAACTTATTAAAATCCACTGAAGCAGAGGTGAGTTTTAGGTTAAAAATTTGAGGTAGTTGCAGGTTAGGGTTAAATTAGCTCAACTCAAGGGCTATTCCCTACCCTTTGGGCACGCAGGCGCGTTCGGGATAGCCTCGCTTCACTAACACTTTTTGCCCGATTTTTACATTTTTTGAGAAGTGTAAAAATTTTTAGATAATACCAAGCTTTACGGTATCACATTTTTGATTAAAGTCAAGGTATTTCAAGCTTGAGAAATAGAAATGGCGATCGCGAGGATTAAAGTTTGGGCAAAATAATGATAAATTCCGTATCAACTCGCCTTTTGCTTTCTACCTTTAAAGTGCCACCGTGCTTTCCGGCAATAATATGGCGAGTCAGAGACAATCCCAAACCGATTGCTTCTGCTGTCGGTTTAGTAGTAAAACAAGCAGGGAAGATTTTTGATTTAATTTATAGAGGAATTTTGATGCCGTTTTCACGGAGACCAAGTTCAACTGCTTTTGCCAATTTTTGCATTTTTACATAGTTTTTGAAAGTAAAATTTACTGTTGACCTATCGGGGTTTTTCTGCCCATTTTTAGGTTTTTCAAATACACCATAACAAGCATTATTAATGATATTTATCAAAGCGCGATTGAGTTCCGATCGGGGTACTTTCGAGAAAGCGATCGCACTGTCATACTCAGTATAAATTATTATATTGAAGCGGCGAGGGATTGGCTGCTGCGATCGGCGAACTGCTACCAGCTTAAGAATCACTTTTCAGTATCGCCCTGGCTTCCTCAATATTTTGGGCAACCAATTTGCCCGACTCGATAAAGGCTGCTCTTTCGGTATCGCTGAGTTCGAGTTCCACTAATTGTTCGACTCCCTGATATCCCAAGCGGCAGGGTACTCCTAAAAAGATATCTTGCACGCCGTATTCGCCGTGTAAATAAACTGAGCAAGGCAAGAGTCGCGACTGATTAAATAA
The DNA here is from genome assembly GCF_036704615.1 of Microcoleus sp. K4-B3. NCBI lineage: Bacteria > Bacillati > Cyanobacteriota > Cyanophyceae > Oscillatoriales > Microcoleaceae > Microcoleus > Microcoleus sp. K4-B3. Next base: position 11,939 of record NZ_JAUBSF010000051.1, on the reverse strand, counting down.
AATAGATTCTACCATCAAACAGGCAGAAGATGCTGGTGCAAAATAAGCACTACTAATCTTCATCAATCCGACAATTTCTGCGCCGCCGTGTCGAGTCCGCTGTACGAGTCGATCGATCGCCCCAGCATCCATAAGTTGATTGATCGGAATACCGTTGACAGTGGAATAGCGGGGCAAAGGAACCATTAAATCGCCGTGAGAACCGATGACAGTGGCATTGATTTCTGCATTTGAAACACCCAATTCCATGGCAATAAAAGTTTGAAAGCGGGCGGAGTCGAGAACTCCCCCCATACCCATGACTCGGTGTTTTGGCACATCGGCAGCTTCCCAAGCTAAATAAGTCATGATATCTAGGGGATTGGTGATGACGATTAAGATTGCTTCGGGAGAATGCTCGATCGCCTTTTTTGAGGCTTCGGTGACAATTCGAGCATTGATTTTAATTAAATCTTCCCGATTGATACCGGGTTTGCGCGGCACTCCGGCGGCAATTACTATGATATTTGAGTTTGCCGTATCTGTATAATCATTTGTACCCACAATTTGGCGATCGTGGCGTTCCACTCCCCTGGCTTCCATCAAATCCAAAGCAACGCCCTGCGGCCAACCCTCCACGATATCTAGCAATACTACATCTGCCAGATTTTTCTCAGCAATTCGCTGGGCTAACGTACTGCCGACTTTGCCTGCACCAATAATTGATACGCGGTTTGATGGAGAATTCATTGGATTTTAGATTTTAGATTTTAGATTTTAGCAATCAGCTTAATTGGGGAAAGGTGCGCGGTGTGCACCCTTCGCTACATTAAGAACAGTGATGTTTAGTTTTGGTGAGTTACTTAAAATCTTCGAGTTGGTCTACCCGCAGCCAAATATTCGGGGTGGGAACTTTGCCAAATTTGACGAAGGCATAGTCGCCGCGAACATCCATCACTTCGCCCTTTGTTTCAAATATATACGAGGAAAAGCGCTGGTCGCTGGCTTTGGCTTCTAGACTGTTTTCCAATTTTTCGCGTACAGCGCGAACTATACTGCCTTTCTTGATTGCCATAACTTGCTTTGTTTAGTTTAAAAAACTATACAAATTTTAATCTAGATTTGCCTGGAAAGGACTTCTGATTTCTTCTGACATCTGGCACCATTCTCGCTTAACAGCCCTTTCGGGTCTGTTCCACAATAGTTCAATATTCTTCTGGGCTGGGTGTCCCGCCCGCCCCTGACAGCCTTATTGACAATGGTACAAGATATCAGTTCTTCCCTCTTCCTTCCCTCTTCTTCCGACGGACATCGGACTGACATCCGTTACATCCGTTACATCCGTCGAGCGAATCCGTTGCCGAACTTCCTTCTGCTTATTGCTGACACGCGGGGCAAAAATGAGTCGATCGCCCTGCTAATTTTATACGTTCGATGGTTGTGGAGCAAGTGCGGCAGGGTTGACCGGCGCGATTGTACACCCAAGCGACGCCGCCGTAGTTGCCGTTGACACCTTGGACGTTGAGAAAATTGCTAAAAGTGGTGCCACCGGATGCGATCGCCTTCTGTAAAACTTGAATAATAGCTGTATGGATGCGCCCTATTTGCTCTGCGGTCAAATCCGCGCACAGAGTTGTGGGCATCACTCCCGACAAAAACAAAGTTTCATCTGCGTAAATATTGCCCAAACCAGCTATCAGTGACTGGTCTAGCAAAGCTGTTTTAATGGGTCGCGCCCGCCTGTGCAGCTTGCGGGCCAAATATTCTGTTGTAAACTCGTCGGAAAACGGTTCTGGCCCTAAAAGTTTCAGACCGATGACAGTGCTGGAAACCTCGGTTTCAGCAGGCACGTACCACATTTGCCCGAAGGTGCGCTGGTCTACAAACCGCAGTTCTTTGTTTCCTTCAAAAAACAGTCGCACTCGCGCGTGTTTTTGCAGGGGTTCGGATTGGTTCACCCACAGCAGTTGTCCTGTCATTCGCAAGTGAACGCCCAACCAGCCGGCTTTTGAAGGAAGGAGCAAGGAAGAAGGAAGAGGGGAAGAGCTTGGAGTTTGATCCCTAAATTCCCCCCCTTTCCCTTTCTCTCTTTCTCCTTCTGGGAATTGAGATAGTTCTGCCAGGAGGTATTTGCCGCGTCTGTACCAGCGGGCGATCGACTTTCCTTTGACTTTTGTCAAAAAATCGGTCGCAGAGATTGAGCGGGCGATCGTGCTGTTTAACAACACGTCCCCGCCCAACATTTCTCGATCGAGGGTTGCTTGATTCAAACCCCGGCAAATAGTTTCAACTTCTGGCAGTTCTGGCACAATTAGCGCTGTTCTGTTCCTTGACCCTGAGGCGAACCTTCGACAGTGCCGGGCTCTTCGGTGCCGGGTTTGCTGTCCGTCGAAGTTTTCGGCTGCGAGGGGGCTCCTCCGCTGCCGGTTTTCCGAGTTTTCTCGTCGAGCGTGGTTTGTTTGCCGCCGGAAGCTACTGCTGTCGCTGTTTTTGCTTTGGCTTTGGGTGCTGCCACTTCCACTAATTCGCTTTGGGCGTAATTGTTGGTGTTGACGCCTGCATAATTTACGGTGTTAAAGCGAACGATAACTGGGTATTTAATGCCGCTTTGGTCTACCGTAGCAACGGTGCCCACTTCTTGATACCAGTAGGATTCTTTGCGGAGAATCCGGACTGTAGAACCGCGTTGAACCATGAGCTTTTTTTCCTTTGCGATGAATAAACGGATCAAGCCATTTTTTTTACTTTAGTCGATCGCGCGACGCATTTAAAGTCTGCAAGGGAATTTTTACCTCCCGCGCCGTTTTTTGGCCTACTGTTTGTAAAGAAAAGTAAATACTTTGGTAGGGCGATCGCTGGGGTTGCAAAATAAATAAACTGACATTATCCGTCAAATAAAACCAGTGCGATCGAGTTGAAAACAAACTTTACAAATAGTAGTGAATTGCTACAGTTAAATGTTCTGCGAAATTCTGATAAGTAATGACTGGACTTCACGCAACAGTAATACTGGCGATCAGTGCTGACGGTAAAATTGCAGATGCAGTACGATCGCCCGCGAGATTCGGTTCTGCCAACGACAAAGCCCACCTCGAACACCAAGTAGCAGCAAGTGACGCCGTTTTGTTCGGCAACGGCACTTTACAGGCTTATGGGACGACGATGAGAGTGATTTCGCCGGAATTGCTCAAACAGAGGGAACTGCAAGGGAAGCCGCCACAACCGGTGCAAATTGTGTGTTCGCGATCGTCCCAATTTGACCCAAACTTGCGATTTTTCCAGCAACCGGTGCCTCGGTGGCTGCTGACAGGGCAAGACAGTAGGGAAACGCCATTGCCGTCTCCGTACCCGACAAAAGACAGTAAGTTCGATCGCACATCTGGCACCATTCTCAAGAACGGGCAAGATGCCCGTTCCACAAAAGATGAATTTTCTCGCTTCACAGGCATCTTGCCTGTTCATAAAAGGCTTATTGAGAATGGTGCAACATCTCAATTCGATCGAATTATCTATGCGAAAACCGCAGGTGGAGAGATTGATTGGATTGATGCGTTTCAACAGCTAGAAACTCTTGGTATCAAACGCTTGGCGATTCTGGGCGGGGGGAAACTGGTAGCGTCTGTGCTGGCTGCAGGCTTGGTAGACGAACTTTGGCTGACGGTGTGCCCGTTAATTTTGGGCGGCGCGGATGCACCGACACCTGTGGAGGGAAAGGGTTTTTTGGCGGATTTAGCTCCGAAATTAGAGCTTTTGGCGGTTAAACAGGTGGGACAAGAGGTATTTTTGCATTATCGGCTTCATCGATCCTCGCGCATTTAACTGGTTCGCCGGCTGTGCCTGGGAACCCATGTCTAGAGGAAGATCCTCGCAAGCGCAAGGAAAATCAAGGCTTTGCCTCTGGATCTGCGATACCAGGAAGAGCCTGGTAACAAGTGTCGAACAAGGGAAATTATATTAACTTAAATGAAGTTCGATCGCTCTACGCTCAAATCTCCCTATGCTGCAACAGCCAAAACCTCAATATTCTGTAGCCTGGATTAGCAAAATAGGCGAAATCCCGCAAGCGTCGTGGGATGCCTTGGCGATGCCGCTAAAAACTCCATTTCTGGAATGGGATTGGCTTAACAATCTCGAAGTCTCGGGCAGTGCGACAGGTAAAACCGGTTGGCTGCCGCATCACTTAACAGTCTGGCGAGACAAACAGTTGATTGCTTGCGCGCCACTTTATGTCAAAAGTCACAGTTACGGCGAATTTGTATTCGATAATCAGTGGGCTGATTTAGCTCAACGTTTGGGTGTTCAATATTATCCCAAATTGATGGGAATGACGCCGTTTACTCCGGCTGAAGGCTATCGGTTTTTGATTGCCGAGGGGGAAGATGAAGACGAGTTAACCGGAGTAATGGTAAGCGCGATCGACCATTTTTGCGATCGCCACAATATCTCCGGCTGCAATTTTCTTTATGTCGATCCCGAATGGCGGCAGCGCATGGAACGCCACGGTTTCAGCAGTTGGCTGCACCACAGCTATATTTGGCAAAATCAAGGCTATCAAAATTTTGACAATTATTTAGGCGCATTTAATGCCAACCAGCGCCGCAACATCAAACGCGAACGCAAAGCAGTTGACCAAGCTGGTTTGTTGGTAAAAACGCTGACTGGCGATGAAATTCCCCAAGCCATGTTTGCTCAAATGTATGCTTTTTATGAGAATACTTGCGACAAATTTGGTTGGTGGGGCAGCAAGTATCTGACTAAGCGATTTTTTGAACAGTTGCACCACAATTATCGCGATCGAGTTTTATTTGTAGCCGCCTACGACAAGGAAGATGACAGACACCCGGTGGGTATGTCTTTTTGTTTGTATAAAGGCGATCGACTGTACGGGCGTTATTGGGGAAGTTTGCAGGAAATCGACTGCTTGCACTTCGATGCTTGCTACTATACGCCGATCGAATGGGCGATCGATCGGGGCATCCAAAGCTTCGATCCCGGTGCCGGCGGGCGGCATAAAAAACGGCGCGGCTTTCCAGCTACGCCAAATTATAGTTTGCACCGATTTTATAACAACCGTCTGGCACAAATTCTCAAGTCTTATATCGGTCAAATCAACGAAAGAGAACAGGAAGAAATTGATGCAGTAAACGAGGATTTACCTTTTACTAAGTTACCTCCTTTGTTACTCGGCGAGTGAAAGACACGGCAGAAATCAGGCAGAAATCAGGACACGGCAGTGCCGTTTTCGTACAGTTAATTGGGTGATGGTTACATCTCTCATCTAGGAAGATTGATTATTTTGGAGTAGGGAAACGGCATTGCCGTCTCCTCTTTTGCCGTGCGATCGATGGTTATATGCGATCGCACTCACAGGGCAATTTCATCATCCAATCCGGTTGATTTTACCCGTTACCCGAAATCAGGACACGGCAGTGCCGTTTCCCTACAATTAATCGGGCGATGGTTATATCTCTCAGGTCGTGCTCATGATTATTTTGGGGTAGGGAAACGGCATTGCCGTTTCCTCTTCTACACAATCGATTATTTTGGGGTAGGGAAACGGCATTGCCGTGTCCTCTTGTGCCGTCAACAGTCAACAGTCAACAGTCAGCAGTTAAACTAATTCAAAATTACCTTGCCATCTTCCTGAATTTCCAGGGATTTTGTATCAGCGGCCAAGTCAGTTGTCGCGCCGAAACTGACTTGCAACATTCCCGGCATCGCGGTTGCTTGGGGGCGAACCAACAGCAATCCGCCGTCTGGGCGCTGGTAAGTGAGGGTGATTGGCACTTGGATGGTTTTCAGCAAAATTTCCGATTGTTCGCCCAGAGTGCGCGGCGGGGTGACGCCTACGATTTGATAATTGATGACAGCATTGGTGGTATTCACCAGTTTAATTACTATCATGCCTTCGGCAGGGGTAACTCGCGCACTTGGCAGTGGGAAGCGGGAAGGCGTGTTTGTGGGTGTAGAGGGCGTCCCACTGGGGTTCGGGCTCGCAGCCGGAGTTGGTTGGCTGACGGGCTCTTCAGTGGCTGCGGGAGTGTCTGCGGGCTGGGAAACGGGTTTTCCTTGTTGCGGCGGGGGGCCGCCGGCCTGGGAAAGTGTTGCGAGACTGACGAGTAAACCCCCGCAGGTGGCTGCTAGCAAGCTGATTTTTTTGAACGGTAGATTGTGGCGAAACATAAATAACTCCTCACGAGTTCGATCGAGGTTTTCCAACAAAGTTCATGTTAATCTATGGCGGAAATGAATTTTAAGAGCAGGGTTTGGGCGCGAGGTAGGAAGAATAAGGCTTTGAGGGGTAGATTTTTTTTTAACCGCAGAGGGCGCAGAGGGCGCAGAGGAAGAGAGGAAGAGGGGAAGTTTTAGAGGCGGAATTGTTCTGATTTGTGGGCGGGGAGGGTGACGGTAACGGCTGTACCTCGATCGACTTGGCTGTCAATGCGGATTTGGCCGCGGTGATTTTCGACAATTGCTTTGGCGATGGCTAATCCTAAACCGGAACCGGCGGCGCTGCGGTGGGTGCGGGCGGGATCTGCGCGGTAGAATCGATCGAATAAATGCGGCAGGGCTTCTGCAGCAATTCCGATGCCGGTGTCTCTTACTTTTATTTGCAGCGCTGGATTTAACATCGGCGAATTTCTTTTGTTTTTAGCTGCAAGCTGCAATTCTACTTGAATTTTACCGCCAGAGGGCGTGTACTGCACGGCGTTGCTGACGATATTGGTAAAAAGTCGGGCTAGTTGATCCCAGTCGCCCAACAGTGTAAAGTTGTCCTCAGCGTTGGGCAGATCGACAATTTCCAAAGAAAGAGAGAGATTTTGGGTAGTGGCGATCGCCTGTTGTTCTTCAATTACCTCCATCAGCAAAGCATCGAGAGGAACCTCAATCCACTGCTGCTGTACGATACCGCTGTCTTGTCTGGCTAAGAACAACAAATCATCAACCAAGCGCCCCAAACGGCGGGTAAGGCGTTCGATAACTTGTAGCTGTTGATGCTGCTGCGGTTCGATATCCGGTTCCGCCAAAGCTACTTGGACGTTAGTTTGAATAGTGGCGATCGGATTTCTGAGTTCGTGAGAAGCATCAGCGGTAAACTGTTTGAGACGCCCGTAAGACTCCCGCACCGGTGCCATCGCCAATCCCGACAGCAGCCAGCCAATAGCTGCAACGCAAATTAGAGTTAAACCCGCGCCCAAAATCAAATCGAGAATTAATTGGCGGATGGGTTTTGTCACTTCAAACCAAGGATGGCTGACTCGCAAATATCCCAGAACTTGGCGGCCGATTTGTACTCGCTGCGTTACTTGTCTTAGAGAATAGTTTTGAGTTGTCCGAATGCTAATTGGTTTGGTAGAAACGCGATTTGTATTTTGTGCAATAGACTTTTGACTACCTAAATTTAGATTTTCCTGCCAACCTGCATTTAAACCGCCATCAAAATCTCTTCTTTCTCCCCTCTGCGCCCTCTGCGCCTCTGCGGTTAAATCCCTCTTCTCTCTATCCATTAAATCCGTGACATCCCGTACATTCCCCGTTGCCAAACTTTCTTCTGTCTGATTTGTGCCCTCAAACTGCAACTTATTATTAATTATCCAAACTGTTTCGCCGGTGCGGTTAGCGTGAATGGGAATATTCAGCGGTTCCGATAATGTAGACCACAGCAATTCGCCCGTAGGACTGAACCATTCTAAATCAATGTGGTCGTCTTCTACAGCATCGGTGCTATCTCGAAAACTCGCTTGAATATTAACTTGCAACTTATTTTTATCTTTGGTAGTAGGGAAATTTAACGGTTCGATAACGAGAGTTCGCTCTATTACTTCGACAACATGATTGAGGGTGTCATCAATGCGATCGATCAAAGTATTGCGGACGTAGAAATAGAAACCAGTGGCGAACACAAGTAACAATACAGCAGTAACGGCAGTGTACCAAATAGCGAGGCGGCGGCGGGTAGTTTGAAACATATTGCGCAAGAAGTTCGGCAACGAAGCAGTGTAGGGGATTTAAGGGATTTAACGGATTGAATAACTATAACGTTCTTCTATTCTCTTCTATTCTTCTCTTGCTTCATTTCCTTCGCGACGAAAGCGGTTCGTTAAAAAAAGCCTTGTTCGCAAATTATCCCAAAAAGCTTTAACAACTTTCCATTTTTGATACTTCAGACAGATGTGGAGGTAGCTGTCGCTATAGTATTGTAATCGCGAAACTTTTTAGGTAAAAGCCTGTGAACAAATTTTTATTTCGAGCCGCGATCGGGCTGTTAATGGCATTTTTTGGGGCAATTACCTATTTTACAAACGACGTACAAAATCCGGTAACAGGAGAGAGACAGCGGGTGCAGCTTTCTCCCCGCCAAGAGATAGTTTTGGGATTGCAGGCGCGAGATCAAATGGCCTCCAAGTACGGGGGGCTTTATCCCAGCCAGAGTATTCAGCAGTATGTCGATCGAGTAGGAGAACGAGTTGTCAACGGTTCGGCGGCGAAACAAGCAGGTTATCCGTTTGAATTCCACCTGCTGCGAGACCCCGAAACAGTCAATGCTTTTGCTCTACCGGGGGGACAAGTTTTTATTACTGCGGGGCTGCTGCGGCGACTGAATTCCGAGGCTCAGTTGGCTGCTGTACTCGGGCACGAAAGCGGTCACGTTGTAGGGCGCCACGCTGCGGAACACTTGGCAAAACAGCAGTTGGGCAGGGCTTTGGTAACGGCGGTTGGGGTGGCTACTAGCGACGATCGCGGTGGGGGTCAGCAGGCAGCATTAATTGCTCAAGCTGTCAATCAAGTTGTCGGTTTGCGGTACGGTAGATCGGACGAACTTGAGAGCGATCGGCTCGGTTTTCGGTTTATGACCGAGGCGGGTTACGATCCTAGAGGTATTGTTGAGGTGATGCAAATCCTCGGTGCCGCTAGGAAGGGCGAAGCACCGCCGGAGTTTTTGAGTTCTCACCCAAACCCTGAAAACCGAGTTGAAAAATTGCAAGCTTTAATCGCGCAAAATTACCCTAACGGCGTTCCAGCTAATTTGATGTCTGGACGCGATGAGTTTGCTAAAAATGTGTCGGGCGGTTAGCGATAATTGCGTCGGGCTTTACAAAAATTATTGCTAAAGGCGGATGGAAGTTCGGCTGTAAGTTGGCACGATCGACTTAATGAGCGATCGAGCAATTGGAAAGTTGACAACCATGATTGAATCTTGGATGATTATCGGCGGCGTGACTTTCTCAGTCGCCTTCGGCACTCTGTTTTTTAAACTGCGCGATATTAACTGGGCCATCAAACTTCAAAGACCGGATTGGATGTTTTTTGAGCCTGCTATTCCCTTCATTTGGACGGTGATTTTTGCTTGCGGGGCCGGGAGCGCTGCTTTCGTGTGGGAACAGGAACCCGGTAGTCTCAAAACTTGGCTGCTGATGGCTTTGTACTTGCTTTTAGAAATTGTAACAGTTGCTTATATTCCCGCTACTCTCAGAGCCAAAAGTCTCAAAGTAGGGACGATTTTGGGAGGGGCTGGCGAGATTTTGGGAGTTGTGCTGACGTTGGCTGTTTTACCGATTTCTCAAACCGCGGCTTTGTTACTTTTGCCTTACGCGATTTGGGGTGCGATCGGCACTTATACTACTTGGGAAATGATTCAGTTAAACCCAGAAGCTGCATAAATATTTGGTGTGGATTGCTTCATAAATATTCGGTGAGTATTTCGTACCTTACACCAAGGTAATTCGATGCGCAATGCTCACCTTAGATCGAGGCAAGGTGCGCTAAAGATCGCCATCCGATCATTGTTAGTGTTGAATTTGCTCAAAGCAACATTGGCTGGTTAACCCACCCATCGAGTGAGGGAATCCGCTTGACAGTGTGTGCCTATTGGGTGAGAAAATAAATGAATAAAACTGGTTTAAATTAAAGGATGACGGTTATCAATGGCAATTAAAGACCAGCCCCAACCACCTCGTTTTCGGCAAATTAGCAATATTTTGTTATTGCTCTCAAGTTTGTTTCTGCTGGCCAATATCTTTTTGCCGAATTTGTTCGGGCCGCAAATTCCGCAAGTGCCTTACAGCTTGTTCGTCCATCAGGTTCAAGAACAAGATGTGGCGCGAGCTTCGGTAGGTCAAAATGAAATTCGCTACCAGCTCAAAGGCGAAGGCGACAAACCCGGTCAAGTGCTGTCAACTACCCCGATTTTTGACCTGGATCTGCCTAAACTTTTGCAAGAAAAAGGCGTTGAATTTGCGGCAACTCCCCCTTCCAAAAATGGCTGGATCGGCAGTGTTTTAAGCTGGGTGGTTCCCCCGCTGATTTTTGTGGCGATTTTTCAATTTTTCGCGAACAGGCAGGGTGGCGGGCCTCAGGGTGCGCTCTCGATCGGCAAAAGCAAAGCTAAGGTCTATGTAGAAGGCGAATCGGCGAAAATTACTTTTGCTGATGTGGCTGGAGTAGAAGAGGCGAAAACTGAATTAGTCGAAGTTGTTGAGTTCCTGAAAACTCCCGATCGCTTTACGGCAATTGGCGCGAGAATTCCGAAAGGCGTGCTGTTAGTCGGACCTCCGGGAACTGGCAAAACGCTGTTAGCAAAAGCAGTGGCTGGGGAAGCTGGCGTGCCGTTTTTTAGCATCTCCGGTTCGGAGTTTGTGGAACTGTTTGTAGGTGTCGGTTCTGCGAGAGTAAGAGATTTATTCGAGCAGGCTAAGAAACAGGCTCCTTGTATTATTTTCATTGATGAATTGGACGCGATCGGCAAATCCCGCAGCAGTAACGCTAGCTTCGGTGGGAATGATGAACGCGAACAAACTCTCAATCAATTATTAACTGAAATGGACGGTTTTGCTGCGGGCAATACTACGGTAATTGTGCTGGCTGCAACTAACCGGCCGGAAAGTTTGGATGCTGCTTTGTTGCGCCCCGGCCGTTTCGATCGCCAAGTTTTAGTCGATCGCCCCGACTTATCTGGCCGCGAAGCAATTTTGAACATTCACTCTCAAAAAGTGAAGTTGGGCCCGGATATTGACTTGAAGGCGGTCGCCACTCGCACCCCCGGTTTTTCGGGCGCAGATTTGGCAAATTTGGTCAATGAAGCTGCCTTGCTAGCTGCTCGCAACAAGCGCCTAACTGTAGCTCAGGAAGACTTTTATGAGGCGTTTGAGCGCGTTGTCGCTGGCTTGGAAAAGAAAAGCCGGGTGCTCAACGAAAAAGAGAAAAAGATTGTGGCTTACCACGAAGTCGGGCACGCGATGGTGGGTGCTGCGATGACGGGCGGCGGCGAAGTGTCAAAAATCTCGATCGTCCCGCGCGGTATGGCAGCATTGGGTTATACGTTGCAAGTACCGACTGAAGACCGTTTCTTGTTAGATGAATCGGAGTTGCGCGGTCAAATTGCTACACTGCTTGGAGGGCGATCCGCTGAGGAAGTCGTGTTTGGTAGCATTACTACTGGCGCTTCCAACGACTTGCAAAGGGCGACTGATTTAGCTGAACGGATGGTGACAACTTACGGCATGAGTAAGGTTTTGGGGCCTCTAGCTTACGATCGGGGTCAACAAGCAATGTTCCTCAATGACGGTATGGGAAATGCCCGCCGTGCGGTAAGTGCTCAGACTGCTGAGGCGATCGACCAAGAAGTGAAGGAAATTGTCGAAACTGCACATCAGCAAGCTTTGGATATTCTGAAAACAAATCGGGAATTGTTGGAAACAATTACGCAGAAGCTGTTAGAAACTGAGGTGGTGGAAGGTGATGCACTTCGCGAATTCCTCGGTCAAGTGCGGCCTTTAGATAAGGTGGCGGCTTCAGTTTAATAGGGTTTAATTAAACCGCCGATGAACGCAGATGATTGCAATATCATCTGCGTTTTTTGATTGACTACCCCAAAATTTATAATACTGGAGTTTAGACTAAAAAATGGTCACAGCTAAAAGTAGCTGCCTTTTAACAGAAGGCAAGCTGTTGCTCAAAAA